>JABFSD010000406.1 GCA_013140935.1 Acidobacteriota bacterium | reverse complement strand
GTTGCAGTTGCGTGACGGTTTCCCAGCATTCGAGCGCGGCTTCGGGTTGATGCGCGCGCAACAGCGCTTCGCCGTATTCGCGCCACAGCACGACCTCTTCCGTCTGAAGCGCGGCGGCTTGCGCATAGCTGGCGCAAGCGCGTTCGTAATCCTGACACTGAAAGTGTGCGCGGCCCTGATAAAACAGGGCTTCGAAATAATGCGGAATTTGCGCGAGTGCGTGATTGAAACTTTGCAGCGCGGCTTCGCATTCGCCGAGTTGCAGTTGCGCGCGACCGAATCCGAGCCAGGCTTCGGCGTCTTGCGCGCGCAGCGTGACGGCGCGTTGAAAGGCTTGCGCAGCTTCGCGCCAACGTTGCAACGAAAGCAGCGCCGTGCCGCGCAAACGCCATACGTCATTGGGGCGCGCAGTGAACTGCAACGCTTGCTCGGCGCATTCCAACGCTTCTTCGTAATGGCCGCTGCTGAAATAAGCCTGCGCGTGTTCGTGCCAGCTTTCTGTCGCGGCGGGCTTGGTTTTGCGTGCAGGTTTTTCGGGTGACGAGATCGCCCAGCCAATCGGGCGAGTGTCGGCTACGGCAGGATTGGCGAAAGCCGTGAGCGGCAACGACAAAGTTTTGTCAAACCCCGTCACAGCGCGAAAGGTCTGCCAGAGCGGCGGCAGATTCGGTGGGACGATTGGTATAAACGGCGTTTCGTCGTCTTCCGTTCCGACAGCGTATAACTCAAAGGTGATGGCAGGATTCGTGAACGCCGCTGCCGAAGCTGACGTGCGTTCGTTGAAATGAAAGGCATGCCGCAACTGCGCGACCGCCGTGTTGAAGGCTCCTTGCCGGGGATATGAAACAACTGATTCAGGCATTGTGACCCTCCTTGCGTGCGGCTTTGGGAGACAAGCGCCGCGCGCGGGATTTTGTTGAGAGAACGATAAGCGTCTTGCTTCAGACGCCCGATGAACAGGAGGTGTGTGTGCCTGGTGTGTGTGTCTGAGGTGGGTAACTTTTGAAAGAATTACACTTGTAGGTGTTTGTCTGACACGCACTAGCAACTGCGTTAAATAAGGCTGGGAACGCGGATGACATGCGTTAGCGGACTTCGAGAAAAAATCGCTTTAACGCCGCTGGTGCGATGCCCAGCCAGTGGCCGAAACGCAAGGCGTACATCAACAGCGCCGTGCGAATCAATCCGCGTTTTTGCCAACGACGTGGCGAGACGATGACTTGCTGTTTGAGCAGCGCAACTCGTCCGCGTTGTTTGAGTGCCGCGAAAAATTCGAGGTCTTCCATCATCGGCAGCGAACGAAAACCGCCGAGTTGCTCGAACACTTCACGTCGCACCCACAACGCCTGATCGCCCGAAGCATTCCAGCCCCAATGCGTACGCCAGTTGATGCCGCGCGCATAAACGTGAAAGGCGCGCGTGACTTCCGCAGGAAAGCCAAAAGCAAAACATCCGCCAACGCATTGTTCGTCACGCAATGCTGTTTGAATCGCTGAGATGAAATCCGTCGGCAAGCGCACATCGGCGTGCAAGAACAGCAATACTTCGCCACGAGCAACGGCGGCCCCGGCATTCATTTGCGCCGCGCGTTGCGCCGTTCCGAACTCAATCACCCGCGCCCACGTATAGCCGCTCGCAAGTGCAACCGTCTCGTCGCGGCTGCCTCCGTCCACGACGATGACTTCACAAGCAGAGGCGTAAGGTTCCAATGCACGCAGCGTTTCACTGATGTGCGCAGCTTCATTGAGTGTTGGAATGATGATGCTGAATTGAAGCATGAATGATGTAGCGCGGACTTTAGTCTGCGGACGTAGCGCGGACTTTAGTCTGCGCATTTTCTTCACTGTTGCGCAGACTGAAGTCCGCGCAACGTTCGCAGACTAAAGTCCGCGCTACGTTTGATGCGTTTCTTGACGCTCCATAGACCGTCCACTAGAATCCCCGACTTAATAAAAGCCCTTGTGAGACAAGAGTATAACGCAATCCTAACCAAGTAATAAGTGAGTCGTAGCCATGAATGCCTTCGATAAATTCCTGACAAAAATTTTCGGTTCCGCGAATGATCGTTTGCTGAAAAAGCTGACGCCCGTCGTCGCGCAAATCCATGCATTTGAATCGTCCGTCAAAACCTTAACGGACGACCAGTTGCGCGACAAGACCGTCGCCTTCCGCGAACAACTCGCGCGCAAGCTCGAAGGCACGCAAGACCTCGATCCCGTGATTCGCAAGGAACGCGAACAAGAGGCGCTGGATGAAATCCTGCCCGAAGCCTTTGCGTGTGTGCGCGAAGCGTCAATCCGAACAACGGGCATGCGGCACTTCGACGTACAGATGATCGGCGGCATGATTTTGCATCGCGGCATGATCGCTGAGATGCGCACCGGCGAAGGCAAAACGTTGGTGGCGACGTTGCCCGTTTATCTGAACGCGCTGTTGGGCAAGGGCGTACACGTCGTGACCGTCAACGATTATCTAGCGCGCCGCGACGCCGAATGGATGGGCAAGATTTACAAGTTTCTCGGCCTGACGGTCGGCATCATTCAAAACGATATGGATGATTTCGAGCGGCAAGAGGCTTACAAGTCAGACATCACTTACGGCACGAACAACGAATTCGGCTTTGATTATTTGCGCGACAACATGAAATTCGACGTGGCGACCTGCGTGCAGCGCGGCCACTATTTCGCCATCGTGGACGAAGTTGATTCGATCCTGATTGACGAAGCGCGCACACCGCTGATTATCTCCGGCGCTTCCGACGACACGACCACCAAGTATTACGAAGCCGACGCGGTGATTCCGAAACTCCAGCGCGACGTTGATTATCAGGTTGACGAAAAGCAACACCGCGCGACGATGACCGAATCGGGCATCGAAAAGTCAGAGCGCATTTTGGGTTATGGCAACCTGTTCGATCCGTCGAATATGGAAATCCTGCATTGCCTGAATCAGGCGTTGGTGGCCCATTCGCTTTATCACCGCGATAAGAATTACATCGTCAACGACGACGGCGTGACGATTGTCGATGAATTCACCGGACGCATCATGAGCGGACGCCGCTGGTCTGACGGTTTGCATCAGGCCGTCGAAGCCAAAGAAGGCGTCAAGATCGAACGCGAAACGCAAACGCTGGCGACGGTCACGCTGCAAAACTATTTCAGGATGTACCAAAAGCTCGGCGGCATGACGGGTACGGCGGAAACCGAGTCGGTCGAGTTCGGCAAGATTTACAATCTGGATGTGGCCCTAGTGCCTACGCATCGGAACATGATTCGCGTAGTCAATTCCGACGTGATCTATCGCACGCTCGACGAAAAGTGGGAAGCTGTAGTCGAAGAAATCAAAGACTTGCACGAAAAAGGCCAGCCGATTTTGGTCGGTACGGTGTCGGTCGAAAATTCCGAAATCGTTTCGCGGCAACTGAAAGACGCGGGCATTCGCCACAATGTGTTGAACGCCAAACCCGAAAACGCCGGACGCGAAGCCGAAATCGTCGCGCAAGCCGGACGCAAAGGCGCAGTGACGATTGCGACCAACATGGCCGGACGCGGTACGGACATTTTGCTCGGTGGCAACCCTGATTTTCTCGGACGCGAATTGCTCAAGCGGCAAGAGATCAATCCTGATGAAGCTACGCCCGAACAACTCGAAGCCGCCATCGAAAAAGTAAAACCGCAAATCGAAGCCGAACACGCCGAAGTCGTTAGTCTCGGCGGCTTGCACATTCTCGGCACCGAACGCCACGAGTCGCGCCGCATTGACAACCAGTTGCGCGGACGCTCAGGCCGCCAGGGCGACCCCGGTTCGTCACGTTTCTTTCTTTCGCTCGAAGACGACCTGATGCGCATTTTCGCGGGCGACCGCGTCAAGGCCATCATGCAACGCTTAGGCATGGAACACGGCGTCGCCATCGAATCGAAGATGGTCAGCAAACGCATCGAAGCCGCGCAGAAAAACGTCGAAGGCCACAACTACACGATTCGTAAACATCTGCTCGAATACGATGACGTGATGAATAAACAGCGCGAAACGATTTACGCGCTGCGCAATCAGTTGCTGCATCAGGAAGATCAACGCGAGGAGATTCAACGCATCGCGGGCAATGTGCTGGACGATCTGCTTGATCAATATCTGAGTCTCGATCAGTCGCCTGAGCAATGGGACTTTCAAGGCTTCAAAGTGCAGTTCGAATTCGATTTCGGCCTCAATCTGGACGAAGCGGGCATTCAACTCGAACGACTCGAACGCGATCAGATTCGGGAAGCGATCTGGCAAAAGCTGGAAGCGGATTACAGCGCGAAAGAGACGCTCATCGGGCCGGAAGCGATGCGTTACTACGAGCGTTACTTCATGCTCAATATCGTAGACCTGCAATGGAAAGATCACCTGCAAGCGATTGACCATCTCAAAGAGTGGATTCACGCCGTGAGCATGGCGCAGAAAGATCCGCTGGTTGAATACAAGAAAGAGTCTTATCGTTTGTTCGAAGACATGCTCGAACGCATTGATCTCGAAACCGTGCGCGTGCTTTATCACCTGCAGGTGGCGATGAACGAACAGCCCGAACAGCGCGTGCCACAACGCCGCACGCCGCGTCGCGGGCAGATGAATTTCACGAAAGCGAACGCTACGGCGGCGGAAGCGGGCACCGAAAACGGCAAGCCGCGCACGGTCGTTCACGATCATCCGCGCGTCGGACGCAATGATGCCTGCCCTTGCGGTTCAGGCAAAAAATACAAGAAATGCCACGGCGCTGAAGTCTGAGCCGCCTGCGCTTGAGGAGCAAAGCAATGGGAGAATATTCGAACTATCTGATGATGATTTTATCGGGTCTGGTAATCGGCGTGATTGCCAAACTGATTATGCCCGGCAAAGACCCGGGCGGCATCATCGTCACCGCCATCATCGGTATGGTAGGTTCGTTGGTTGGCACATTCATCGGACGGCAGTTTCTGGGCTTTGGCCCTACGGATGTCGCAGGCTGGCCGCTCGCTATTGTGGGTTCGTTGATTTTGTTGGGCGCTTATCGGCTGTTGTTTGGCAGGCGTCGTTCGGATGATTAAGGTGCGGTTGTGCGAGGGAGGTCGCTATGTATAATGCCCTCGCTTTATTACGGGGCGTAGCTTAGCCTGGTAGAGCGCTCGGTTTGGGACCGAGAGGTCGGAGGTTCAAATCCTCTCGCCCCGATTACAAAACAAAACACTTACGGTCACGGCAACGTGGCCGTTTTGTTTTACGGTCACGTTAGCGGCCCCATACGCTTTAAAGGGCAAGTTTCATTTGCCAGTTGACAGTTTTCCTCAGAAAGGAAAATGAGGGAAAGAAAAATAAGCAGCAAACGCAAAGGTTATCTTCTTTTGGCAAGTTTCATCGCGCCTCAATAGTACCTAACAGTTGGTCGGCAAAGGAATCAAGGCAGAAGAATAAACGCCTAAGACCATTAAGAAAATTCCCTTGCCCTCATTTCTTTGTCGACCAACTGTTTAGGTGTCAAATGAAACTTTCCCTTCTTTTCCCTCATTTTCTTTTCCAGAAAAACTGTCAACTGGTAAATTAAACTTGCCCTTTTAAAAAGTTATTTTGCCCCGAAAAAACGCAGGCTATTATTGAGTGCAGCTTGCAAGTCAGGATTTAGTTTCAGGGCTTGCGTGAAATCGGCTTCGGCAGCGACGACGTCGTTTTTTAACCGATTCATAAAGCCGCGTTGTAACCAGGCTTCGGCGCATTGCGGGTTTAAATCCAACGCACGGCTGAATGATTCATGAGCGGCTGCAAAAGATTGCAGAGCTTTTAGGGCAAGTCCGCGGTTGTGATAAGCGGCGGCTAGTTGAGGATTGAGCTTGAGCGCATGCTGGCTGTCCTGCAATGCCCCGCGCGCGTCTTGCTGCGCCAGCTTGATCGCGGCTCTGTTGATGTAGGCTTCGGCCAGTTTCGGATTCAATTGCAACGCGGCGTCGTAATCAGCCAGCGCACCGGCGAGATCGCCCAGACTGCGGCGTACGTTACCGCGATTGTTGAGCGCTTCGACAAAGGTGGGATGCAAGGCCAGCGTTTGATCGAAGTCGCGCACGGCCTGTTCCAAATCGCCCATCGTTTTATGCACGATGCCCCGGTTGTAAATGATCTTGACGTAAGCAGGCCGCAAGACTAGTGCGCGGTTGTAATCATCCAGCGCCGCCGCATATTCGCGCAGCTTGAATTGCGCCAAGCCGCGATTGTTGAAACTCTCGGCGTCTTGCGGGTTCGTAGCAATGGCTAAGTTGTAATCACGAATCGCGCGTTCAAATTCGTCTTTCGTCTGCCATTCGTCGCCGCGCTGCCGATAAAGCGCAGCGGTCGTCGTGCGCGAAACTTGTTCTTTGGCGGCTGGGGGAACCGTCCACGTTTGAGCTTGTGTTTGAGCCGCGTTCGCAGCCAAGCAAACCAGAAAAAAGATAGACAAATACTTACACGCCATTGAGCGCTCTCCTTTTTGGTTGATCGTGGTGTTTTTTGGGTTGAGACGGTCAGTAATTCGCGAGCAGATCGTATTAAATTGACGTTAGATCACTGTAAAGT
>JABFSD010000904.1 GCA_013140935.1 Acidobacteriota bacterium | reverse complement strand
GGCGTAATCGTTCGCAATGCCTGCACTGGTGATTCCAAAGCCGGGGGCAAAGATGTTCACACAATTGCCGTAATTGGAAAACGAAGATCGCACATCGGCATCGGTTGTCGCGCCCACGGTGATCGTGCCTGCGGCGCGCGCGGGCGAGACATTGCACGCATCCTGATGATCGTTCATGGCGGCCACAACGAAGGTCACGCCGGCGGCGATGGCGTTTTTCACGGCATCATCCATGGCCTGGCTCACCGGCCCGCCGCCGCTCAGGTTGGCGACGGCGGGTTTAAGATGGTGGGCCGTGACCCAATCCACACCTGCGACCATGTCCGACCATTCGCCTTTGCCGTTGCAGTCGAAGATGCGCACGGCGTAAAAGTTCACGCCCTTGGCGACCCCATAAGTTGCGCCGCCAATCGTACCCGCGACGTGCGTGCCGTGCCCTTGGCAATCGTTGACGCCGTTTCCGTCATTGACGGCATCGAAAGCTGGCGTAACGCGGCCATTGAACTCCGCATGCGAGCCGCGAATGCCGGTGTCAATCACGTAAACATTCACGCCGCGTCCCGTCGCCTGATAGTTGTAGCTGCCATCCAACGGCAGCCCGCGCTGATCTATGCGATCCAGCCCCCACGTCGCATTGCCTTGCGTCAAGTTCTGTTCCGGCGTGTCGGTAGGCATGGGTTCGAGAGTGATTTCCGTGTCTTCTTCGACGTAAGCGACACGCGGGTCATTACTGAGCGAATAAGCCGCCGTCTCACTCATCGTCATCGCGTAGCCTTTGAGCGCGTGTTGGTACGTTCGTTCGACTTGCGCGCTGTATGCGGCGGCGAACGAATTGCCGAGTTGCTTGACCGGCTCGTCTCCCGCGAAGTTGCTCACCGCGTCGTCGCGCAATACGACGATGTAACGATTGGCAATGGCGTTTGCGTGTTTGCGAAGTTTTTGCGATTCGTGTTCCTGCGCTTCGGTAACGCGCATCGCCGACATGCCGATCACCAATACCATCAAAGCCATCAACAGCAAGCTGGTGACGATGCCTCTTTTGCGTGGGTTTAATAATCCGTTATTCAAATACATAGCCTTCTCCTTAGGTCTGTTTCTATCGTGCGCAACACGCCGCGACGACACGTTGCGGGGTTTTCCGAAACCCGTTCTCGCCCTTTACTGGCAGGGTTGCGCAAGGCATCACATGAATTTTTCGATTTGGGCGGATGGGCTGAATTTCCAATGACGAGAGCTGAAGTCAGGACACTTTTTCAAAATCAATAGGTTTGACGATGAAAGCGAGCTACCACAAAAAAGACAAGAAGCGCAAAAAAGGCAAAAACCGAAACCTTTTTGCGTTTTTTGCCCTTCTTGCTTTTTTTGCTGTGAATAACCGGCAAGTTTCATCTGCCACCTAACAGTTTTCCTCAAAAAGGAAAATGCGGGAAAGGAAAATATGCTGCAATAGCAAAGGTTATCTTCTTTTCCCATATTTTCTTTTCGCTGGAAACTGTTAGGCACTTTCGGTCTCACCTGAAACTTGCCGAATAACCTTCCTCTTCTTACCCATCGCTTTTGAAAAAGTGTCCCGACTTCAGATGACGAGAGTTAAAAAAGTGATGGGAGTGATGAGAGCGCAAGCGCCCCCATCACTCCCATTCACTCCTATCACTCCCATTCTTATTTGAGCAGTTCTTCCGCAATGCGAATGCGTGGGTTAGGCGGCAGGGGCGAAATCAAAATCTCGCGTCGCTCGCCTTGCGGATGTTCGGGCGTGAAAACTTCCATCCAGGTGTTGAGTCCCGCGCCGCGCAGCACACGCGCTGCGACGCTCACGCGCCCGTCGGGTTGGCGCACCAGCGCGAGCGGCGCGCCGTGATCGTCGAGCCGTAAGCGCGCAGCCTGATTGAGTTGCGTCAGCGCCTGCGCTTGCGCGAAGACATCCGGCAACAATTCGGTTTGTTCGTCGGTCATCAGCGGCGCGTGGTAATCGCTCAACATGCCGCTGGCGCGAAAGACCAGCAGGCCGTGATTGTCGAGCGGCTCTGCGTCAGCGCCGCGCCCACGTGTGAGTTGTAAGCGCACGATGGCCGGCGCGGGATTACCGCTTACCGGTAAACGGGAGTTATGCAGACGTGTGACGCTTTGCAGCCGCAAGCCGAAGTCCGGCCCGATGCCCAGCTTGTTCAAATTGGCGTTCAACACTTGCTCGATGCGTTCGTCCGACCATTGCGGACGCAGCCAGAGTTGCGGCAGGGCGGCTTCGTGTGCTTGCCACTCGCGCACCGAATCAGCGTCGAAGATTTCGCGCCGCGTGAATTCTTCAACGAGCCGCGCGTGATAGCGCGCGCCGAAAAATTCCTTGTCCACTTTGAGGTAAGCCTGGGCGACGTGTTCCAACGTCAATTGGTTTTCGGGCGAGTAATCGGCGGCGCGCATCAGGAAGAAACCCATGATCTGCCCGGCTTGTTGCAACGCGTCTTCCTCGTTCATTGCGCATTTCAGTTCGTCGTAAATCGTGAGGAAGATTTGATAAGCCGCGCCGGTGAGTACCTGGGAACGGTCGTGAACTTCGTCGGTCGTGTCGGAAATTTTCAGGTCGTGAAAGGCAT
Source organism: Acidobacteriota bacterium (assembly GCA_013140935.1). Classification (GTDB taxonomy): domain Bacteria; phylum Acidobacteriota; class Blastocatellia; order RBC074; family RBC074; genus JACPYM01. The sequence goes on along the minus strand of JABFSD010000904.1, from coordinate 3,969 downwards.
CGCGAGTGCCAGTTCCTTTGCCGGTCAAGGCGGCGAAGGCTTCGACAAAGCGGGTGAGGGAGTTCGACTGATTCAGGTTTCCACCTGTCTCGGCCAGTAGGTTGCGCACGCGTTCCCGGGTTTGCAGCGAAGTCCACATAGCGGTCTGATCTCCGAAAGACTCGCCCCAGGTATTGAATCCCTGATCGCTCGGGTCAATGTTCGGCTTGAGCACATCGTGCAGCGCATGCCCACACTCGTGCGCCACCATCTCCCAACAGGTGGCCGTCTCGAAAATCTTGATGTCTGTTTCGCCGGGCAAGCGATACGGCACGACGGCAAAGAACAGCGAGCGCGTGCCCGCGCTGTAGAAAGCGTTGAAATCAATGAAGACATGCGCCTCGATGTCGAGTGTGCCATTCACGCCCCAGGCGATGGCGCGTCCGGCCCAGGCCTCCGCCGCGTCTTTGGCAGCATGCGCCGCCGCGAAGGCCGTGGTCGCTCCCAAACGCAACTCGTTCGGCGTCCATACCTGTAGCCCGTCCTGATAGAGGACCTTGCCCTCGGCATCGCGTTCCTGTTTGAACAAAGGGAAACGCGCTTCGTCGGGAAAACTGAAATCTCCGTCGCCATTGGCCCACTGCTCTATCGGCCAGGGATTCCAGGCGAAAGGCTTGAACTCCTGGAGCTGCTCGTCGAACCGGTATATTTTCGACTCTTCGGAAATCGTGACCAGATCGCCCCGCAGTTGCCGCCGTCCGTCTACCTGACTGAAACGGGCGGCGTTCAAAGCCTCGACATCCACCGCGCGCACGAACGGATCGTCGCGGTAAGTCGAAAGCGGAACCATGCGCCCGCGCGCCGGAATGGTCTGCGCTTGTGCAAGCGGTAGACTCGTCAACCACAAGACTGCGATCAGTGAATGACAAAATAATTTTTGTTTGAACATCAAAACCTCCTTCTGCTGGTTGATTGCCTTATGCGCAGCTTGCGCCGCGCGGTTTTCTCTATCGTTGTCGCTGCGTACTGGCAGGAGTCAGCAAGGCATCACATGATTTTTTTCAGCGCGTGGAATGAATTGACAGTTTTTGTAAGGCGGCGTTAAGTTGCCTGCCGATGGCGAAGAACACTGACATAGGCAGCAAGCGGCTCATCAGCCTGACGCCCGATGATTGGGTGCGGTGGGTGACGGGCCGCCCCGACGCAGTGGCGCGCGAAATTCTTTCCGGCGAATTTCAATGGTTGCATCGCGCGACTGACGTGTTGGTGCGCGCAGCGCTGCCGGTGACCGGCGAGTTTCTGGTACTCATCGAATTTCAATTGCGCCCGCAAAAACGCATGCCGAAACGCGTGCGTGCTTACGCCGGACTGGCCGAAGAAAAGTACGACTTGCCGGTCTATTGCGTCGTCGTCAACGTGCTGCCGCCGGGGCCTGAAACCGTCATCGAAACGGCTTATGACGCAGAGTTTTTAGGGCAACGCGCGCATCAGGATTTTCGCGTCATCAATTTCGCCGAGATTGACGTGGAAGAAGTTTGGCGGCAGCCTTTTCCCGGCCTTGCGCCTTTCGTGCCGGTGCTGCGCGGCGGCGCTGAGATACCGATGATCAGGCGCGCGCTTGAAACCATTCGAGCGCACGAGCCGTTACAGGAAATGGAAGCGCTGCTGGCTTTCATGGCAAGCCTGGTCATAGACAAAGCAATCGTTAAACAAATCGTGAGGTGGGATATGAACGCAGATGTTATCGAACAAGGTTGGTTCTGGCAGGAAATTACGCAACGAGGGAATGCAAAGTTGTTGCTCGTGCAATTAGAGCAACTTTTCGGTCCGCCCGATCAGACGACGCGCGAGCAAGTTCGCACGCTGCCGCCCATCCAACTCGAATCGTTGGCTAAGGCGTTGTTCTCCTTCAAAACGGTGGACGACTTGCGAACGTGGTTGGGTTTACACGCACCGGCGGCAACAGAGCCAGCCAGCAACGGCACTCAATAGCATTTGGCTCAACGCGGGAAGCCGGACGCATCCATGACCTGTTGTGCGACGACCTGTTGTGCGACGACCTGTTGTGCGACGACCTGCTGTGCGACGACCTGTTGTGCGACCCGCTGTGCCTGCGCCAGATGACGGCGTTCGTGCGCGACGATGAGGCGGCAGGCGTCGAGCAGGCGATACGTAATCAAGCTGACGAAGGGCGAAGTGATCACAATATGCTCCGCACTTGTTCGTTCCATCCATTCGATTCTTTCGGCGAGGTCGCGCTGATGCGTCAGAAAGCGATTGACCACCTGCGCGTCAATCGCGCTCGTAGCGGGTCTGCCCGCTGGCGGAGATTTCAATTTTTGTTTGAAGTCGGGTGATACGACTTTGATCATCAGCTTGCCGAACAAACCCGGCAACACCGGCAGGCGCTCATAGAGCTTCGCGCGCCTCGTGTCTTGGTTGCCCGACACGACTTCATCAATCGCCTGCAACATCAAGCGGTCGTTCGCCATGACGTGTTCCAGGCATTGCGCGACGCTCCACGCGGCGGCGGCGGGCTTCCAGTTGAGTTGTTCGGCATTCAAGTGGCCGAAGGATTGTTGCGCATCCGCCGCAATCGCTTCAGTCTCAGCCAGCATTTCAGCCAGCGTCAGTTTGGTGAAATCAGTCATCATTGAGTCCTCCACAATTTGCGCGTGATGAGAAGGTGGCCGGTAATGGCTATCGTCACCAGCACCACCGGCAACCACACATAAGGGAAGAAAAGCACCCACGTATTCAGCTTGGCAGGCTCGTTGCCGAACGCCCGTATCAGCGGAGAAGTAGCGACGGCGATGACGACGATAACCATCAGGCAATACATGCCCCAAAGGTTCCAAAGCCAGATGAACCATCTTGGCACGTCGAGTTTCAACCACAGCAGCGTGAACAACACGACGGCTCCCAGGCCGGTGACAATGTCGAAGTTGTAGCCCGAATAAGACAACTGAACCGGCATGATGGCGCGGTTCGCCGCATGGTGCATCACCAACTCCAGCGGAAACCTAAAGCTCTGCAAGCCGATCAATGCCAGCAAGGAAGTGTTGGTCGCTACCTGATAACCCCAGCGCGAAAGCCCTGCTGCCAATGAAATCACGAGCAGCGCGACAAACATCGCCAGCATCGGCGGCGGCAATACATCAAAGCGCGTCAACCATCCGGTCGCGGCTGCCAGCGCACTTAGCCCCATCAACAACGCAAAGCCAACCGTCATCTGCCACGCGCGCCGCCGGTCGCCGAAAGAGCAACACACGATGCACAACACAGCCATCAGCACGGCCAGGCCGCCGATTCCATACGCGACCAGCGCATCGAATTCCGGCGCACGAATAACAATTTGTTCAGCCATAATTTTCTCCTTCCACGAAGCCAGCCGCTCCGGCTCGCCCTGGTTTTCATTGCGTACTGGCAGAACTTCGCAAGGCATCACATGAATTTTTTCGCCAGCCGGAGTAAATTGACGGCCTGAGCGCAGTTGTATTCCTACCTGGCACTGACACAGGAAGCGTTATGGTAACCCCTGACAACCCGGCTGCCCGTTCAACTCAATTTCCACGCCGCCTATTCGCACTCTATGTGCTGCTACTGGTTGCAATGCTTCCCGCTGCTTCAGCGCAACCGCAGTCTGAGTTACGCCAGCTTGAACCGAATCAATCCATCGAACGCGAACTGGCCGGAGCCGAAGCACATTCTTACCGGCTCGCGCTCGCAGCGAATCAGTTCTGCCAAATCGTAGTCGAACAGCGCGGCATTGATGTCGTCGTCGCACTCTTTGATCCGAACGAAAAGCAACTCGTGAAAATGGACGGGCTCAATGGTTCTTTCGGGCCAGAGCAGGTTGCGCTCGTAGCGGAAGACGCGGGCAGTTATCGGTTGGAAATACGTTCGCTGGAAAAGGATGAGCCGGCGGGACGCTACGCGGTGAAGTTGGAAGCGTTGCGCGGCGATGCGGTCTTTGTCCTGCGCTGTGGC
>JABFSD010000476.1 GCA_013140935.1 Acidobacteriota bacterium | reverse complement strand
ACAGATCAGCATCGGCCACGCGCCGCGCGGCGAAACGATTACGTCACTGCCGCTCAGTTCGCCTGCCTTGCAAAAACAATATCTCGACGAAGCGAAAAAACAAGGCGTAGCCATCACTTCGCTCTGCCTCGAAATCATGCACGTCAACGGATTGAAATCAGATCCGCTCGGTGAAAAGTGGTTGGCCGAATGCATTCCGATTGCGAAAGCGTTGGGCGTTAAGGTGATCTTGATTCCGTTCTTCGGCAAGTGGGCGATCAAGCAACAGGCCGAACAAGACCGCGTCGCTGACATCATGCGCAACGTAGCGCCCGCTGCTGAAAAGCTCGGTGTCATTCTCGGTTTAGAGAACACCATCTCAGCCAAAGAGAACGTAGCCATTATGGAGCGCAGCAAATCCGCCACCGTCAAAACCTATTACGACGTAGGCAATTCGTCGAAGGAAGGTTACAACGTGGTCGAAGAGATTCGCTGGCTGGGCAAAAACCGCATTTGTGAAATGCACCTGAAAGAAACGCCGTGGGAAAAATATCTGGGCGAAGGCGGCATCATCAATTTCCCGGCGGTGATTGATGCGCTGGCGGATATCGGTTTCGATCAATGGGCGCAGCTTGAAACTTCGTGCCCCAGCAAAAACATCGCCGCTGATTTCACCCGCAACAAACAGTTCGTTGAAACGCTCATCGGCAAACGTAACCGATTGGGTTCAGCCGCCAAGGCATAATCAAAATGAAAGCATTGCTCTCCTTTGCGCTGTTATTCAGCTTCGACGATTGGCCCGAATTTCGCGGCCCGACCGGACAAGGCCATTCCACCGAACGCGGCCTGCCCGTGACGTGGAGCGAAACCAATCACGTCAAATGGAAAACGCCGTTGCCGGGTAAAGGCTGGTCTTCGCCCGCGATTCAAGGCGACCGCGTATGGCTCACCACCGCGACCGAAGAAGGCCGTTCGTTGCGCGCCCTGTGCATTGACCGCAACACGGGCGCGGTGCTGCTCAACGTAGAAATCTTTCGCCTCAAGAACTCCGCACATGCACATCAGAAAAACAGTCACGCTTCGCCTACGCCGTTGTTGGAAGGCGATAAAGTTTACGTGCATTTCGGGGCATCGGGCACGGCGTGTCTCAAGAATGATGGAACCGTGATTTGGAAAACGACATTGGCTTACGACAACGGACAACACGGCAACGGCGGCTCGCCTGTGCTGTATGAAGATCTGTTGATCGTGAATTGCGACGGGCAGCAGGAGCAATACGTCGTGGCCCTCGACAAACAAACCGGCAAACAGCGTTGGAAGAAATTCCGTCAGGGCGCGCAGGCTTACGCGACGTCGTTGATCGTGCGCCTGCCCACCGGCGATCAACTCATCAGTCCCGGAGCCTTTCGCACCACCGCTTATGAACCGCGCACGGGCAAAGAGCTTTGGTATGTGACTTATGGCGACGGCTTTTCCAACGTACCGCGCCCGGTCTATGGCAACGGACTGGTCTATCTTTGCACCGGCTTCATGCAACCGTCATTGTTGGCCGTGCGCGTCAACGAACCTGGGGGTCGCGGCGACGTAACCAAATCACACGTCGCGTGGATGCTGAAACGCGGCGTATCACTCACGCCTTCGCCTTTGCTTGTAGGCGAAGAACTCTATGTCATCAGTGACAACGGCATTGCCACTTGCCTCGACGCGCAAAGCGGCACGGTGCATTGGCAACAGCGACTGGGCGGCAACTTTTCGGCTTCGCCGTTGTATGCCGACGGACGCATTTACTTTCAAAGCGAAGAAGGCGAGTCCGTCGTGATTGCACCGGGCAAGGAATTCAAACAACTCGCCAAAAATCAGATTGACGGACAAACGCTGGCTTCGCTGGCGGTATCGGGCGGCGCGCTTTTTTTGCGCAGCCATTCGCATCTTTATCGTTTAAGCAATTAAGGACAAATCCCTATGAACAACTATCCATTCACCAAAGTACGCCAGCAATTCCCCCGCGAAATGGTTGCCGACATCGAAGCCACCGTCGCGCAACAAATGCAAAAACTCACGATCGCGCCCGGTGCAAACATCGCCATCGGCGCAGGCAGTCGCGGCGTCGCCAACATCGCGCGCATCGTCAAAGCCGTCGTTGATGTCGTGAAATCAAAAGGCGGCAATCCGTTCATCTTTCCCGCGATGGGTTCGCATGGCGGCGCGACGGACGAAGGCCAAGCCGAGATTCTCGCGTCTTACGACATCACCGCCGCGACGATGGGCTGCGCGATTCGTTCTTCGATGGAAGTCGTACCCATCGAACACGGCGATCTGGAAATTCCGCTGTTCATGGATAAAACCGCTTATGAATCGGACGGCGTGATTCTGGTCAATCGCATCAAGCCGCACACGGCCTTTCATGGCGATTATGAAAGCGGACTGGTCAAGATGAGCATCATCGGTTTGGGCAAACAACGGCTGGCCGAAGCCTTGCACAGTTACGGCATTTACGGTTTGAAAACGCTGATGCCTGCCGCAGCACGCAAGATCATGGCTACGGGCAAAGTCATTCTCGGCGTAGGCATCGTCGAAAACGCTTACGACGAAACCGCGATGATCGAAGCCCTCACGCCCGAAGAAATCTGGACGCGCGAACCGCAACTGCTCAAACTCGCCAAAGAGAGTTTGCCCAGCTTCCCGCTCGACGAACTCGACGTATTGATCGTAGACCGCATCGGCAAAAACATCAGCGGTTCCGGGATGGATCCGAACATCATCGGACGTATGCGCATTCGCGGCGCAGAAGATGCCGACAAGCCGCGCGTGAAAGTCATCATCGCCACCGACATCACCGAAGAGTCGCACGGCAACGCTTGCGGCATTGGTCTGGCCGACGTAGTCACGCGTCGTCTGGCTGACAAGATTGATTGGGATGCGACTTACATGAACGGCATCACGAGCGGCTTTTATGAACATTTCGCTTTGCCGATTGTCGCGCCTACTGACCGGCAGGCATTTGAATGGGGCATCCGCGCCAGTCATGACCCGAAACGCCCCAAACGTATAGCCCGCATCAAGGATACGTTGCACTTGAGCGAGCTTTATCTTTCGCCCGCCGCACTCGAAGAACGCCACCGCAACGTCGAACTCATCAATGAACCCGGCAGCCTGTTCAACGAACAAGGCACGATGATTCCGTTTTAGGTCATTTGCTGTTACCCATATGCGAATGCGGGCTGTAACGCGGATTACTAATCCGCGTTACAGCCCGCATTCGCATAGACCGAAGTGAAAACTGATTTAGCGAGAAACTCCCGTCAACGGACTGCTCGCACTCGCATACAAACGTTGCGGCATACGTCCGGCAAGAAACGCTGAACGTCCGGCTTCGACGGCCTTTCGCATCGCTTCGGCCATCTCGCCTGGATGCTCGGCTTCGGCAATCGCGGTATTCATCAGCAAGCCGTCAATGCCCAACTCCATCGCAAAGCATGCGTCTGACGCAGTGCCTACGCCTGCGTCAACGATGATGGGGACTTCGGTGATCTGCTCGCGCATGATGCGCAGGTTGTTCGGATTCTGAATGCCCAAGCCCGAACCAATCGGTGCGGCGAGCGGCATCACGGCGGAGGCTCCGGCATCAATCAGCTTTTTCGCCATAATCAAATCGTCGCCGAAATAAGGCAGCACCGTGAAGCCTTCTTTCACCAAAACTTTGGTCGCCTCAAGCGTAGCTTCGTTGTCGGGAAACAGCGTCTTTTGATCGCCGATGACTTCGACCTTGACCCAGTCTGAAAGGCCGACTTCGCGCGCCAGCCGCGCCGTGCGAATCGCTTCGTCCGCCGTGTAACAACCCGCCGTATTCGGCAAAATGGCGAAACGTTTCAGATCAATGAAATCCAACAACGACGGTTGTGAACGGTCGGTGATGTTCACGCGCCGCACCGCGACCGTAATCATTTCAGCGCCGCTGCGGTCAAAGGCTTCGACCATTGCTTCGTTGGTTTTGTATTTGCCCGTGCCGATGATGAGGCGCGATTTGAATTCTTTTCCTGCGATGACAAATTTGGTGTCCATAAATTCATTGTAGAACAAGATGGTATCTTGTTCTGCTGGTCGTAGAACAAGATACCATCTTGTTCTACGACCCGATGCTTACCGATGCTCAAGCCGCAACTCAAAGCCCAGCGGCGAACGCAACGTCGCGCTGATCTCATCGCTGCCCGATTGCCAAGCCTTCCCTTCTAACTGGCTCGCCAACTGAAAGACTTCTTCCGCTGGCGTGCGGCTGCGTGTGAGCTTGTCATACAACGCGACGGGACAGCGTACTTGAAAGCAAAGCCGATCAGCTTTGACGCGCTCGTCGGGAAACAAACTCTCTTGCGAAGAAGCCTGCGACCGCATCGCAAACGGTTGTTCGATTTCAGCAACCAACCAACCTTTGACGCGCTTGACCGGAAAGCTCAGTTCGCCGCGTACCTCACGCAACGCGCGCCGCTGATCGTAAAGATCAACCGCCGTTAGCACGTTCGCCAGTTCGTAACAACCCAGCAGCGCGAAATGTTTTGCCAGCGCCAGTTGCGTGACGCCCGTCAGCAAATCACGAAACGGAATCTCAGTGAACAGCGGCAACATCTCTTCCCACGTAGGGTCGCTCAAGATCAACGTCGCCGCTTCTTTCGTGCGCGCTTGCGGCAGAAACAAACCCGCCACCAGCGAATGTTTGAGCTTGTTGCCTTCGCCCGGATTCAGGTTTTGCTTTTGTTCGATGCCGGTCTTGATGGCGCGCTGCAACTCTTTCAACGAACTCTGATTGCCTTTGCATTCGAGCGCGCTGAAGCTCAACGCATTGTCGAGAAACAAATAATCGGGCGCTTTCTTCGGCCCCAGTTTCGTCGTGCGCCCCAGCTTGAGCAGCTTCGTGCCCAACAATTTCACCAGCCACTTGGTTTCGACAAAGAGCAACGCACCGACCTGTTCGGTCAACAGTTGCGTCGCCACGCCTACGCTGACCTCTTCGCTTAAGACGGCTTTTTGCTGATGGCTGACTTCGTCCCACTCGCGCCGCAACCTGAAATCATACGTCGGAGCAAACGCGCGCAAATATCGCAACCACGCATGGCTATCGCTCAGGTCGCAACCCGAATAGCGCGGCGGACGTGTCCACAGCGCCGCGTGCAACAGCGCCTGATCTAAATCGAATCCGCCATTGCCATGCAACGCCGCCAACTCTTTCGGCGGACGGCTGTTCGGCCAACTCGGCTTGTCAATCAAAAGCGTCAGTGATTTTGTATTCGCCATCGAAAAAAGAAATTGGACAGGATTTAGGGGATTTTCAGGATGAACAGGATAAGGATAACGTTGCGATGGCAAGCTATAAGCCCATCCCGTCAATCCTGAAAATCTTGTCAATCCTGTCTAATTCCTATCGGTTCTGGTTTAGTTACTTTTCTTGAGCATCCCCGGCGATTGCCATTGAAAGACGTGATAGGTCGCGGGCGTTTTGCCTACGTTGCGGATGGTGTGCATTTGGTTCGAAGCCTGAAAAATCACCGAACCCGGCCCGACGACTTTAAGCTGCCCGTTGACCAGCGATTCCACCGTACCCTCTTTGACGATGACGACTTCTTCCGCCGGATGCTTGTGCGGCGGATGCGCTTCCTGCCCCGGATTCAACGTCGTGATGTGGCATTCCAACTCATCCAACGTAGCCGTCGGCGCTTTCAACACATCGCGCCGCGCACCGACTTTATTCGTTTTCACCTCGAATGAATTCCAATCGAAGATGGACGAACCCATCACTTTGTTTTGCGTACGCGCGGCACTCGCTGCGCTCAACGTCAACGCTGCGGTGAAGCATGCGACCAGACAATCTCTTTTCGTAATCATGTGTTTCTTCCTTTGGGTTGAATACAGCGTGGTGGCAACGTTTGTGAATTCACTGCCGTTTCAGCATCTCTGCCATCTTCTGATGAATCAAATTCACGGCCTTGAGCGGACGCAGCATCACTTTGAACTCGACGATCTTGCCTTGTTCATTCCATTTGATGAGGTCTACGCCGTTGATGGCGATGCCGTCGAGTTCGAGTTCAAATTCGAGTACGGCATCGCTTGCACCTGCGATCTCGCGCACGTAACGAAAGCTCTCGTTGCCGAACACCTGAAGCGCCGCCGTCAGATACATCGTCGTCAACGGCTTGCCGCGCTGGGGCGAATGCACGACGGGCGAATAGAAAACGACTTCCTCCGCGAGCAAGTCTTGCAATCCCGCTGCGTCACGAGTGCGCACCAAGCGATGCCAATGTTCGAGTGCTTGTGCCATGAAGTTTCTTTCTAAATCGAAGCACAAAAGAATTGGACAGGATTGACAGGATTTTCAGGATAGACAGGATGGAGAAAACGTTGGAATCACAGTGTCTATTGCTTAATCCCGTGAATCCTGAAAATCCTGTCAATCCTGTCCAATTTCTTCTGTACCCCAATTTCTTCTGTACCAAAGGTTGGTTGTTCTTATTTAGCTTTTGCGACGAATCGAATACAACCGGCTTTCCGTCCGCACCAACAACCGCTCGCCCACGATGGCGGGCGTAGCCTGTGCCATTT
>JABFSD010000700.1 GCA_013140935.1 Acidobacteriota bacterium | reverse complement strand
GTCGGGCGCGATGAACCGTTGCTCGAAGTTTCAACCGATAAAGTAGACACCGAAGTGCCTTCACCGGCAGCGGGCGTGTTGACTGAGATTTTGCACCAGGAAGGCGAAACCGTCGCCGTCGGCGCGGCGCTCGCGCGCATCGGCGAAGCAGGTGGCGCAAGCGCTCCGGCTCCTGCCGCAGCAGCTCCCGCGCCTGAACCGGCTCCGGCTCCGGTGGCAGCGGCTCCCGTTGCTCCTGCGCTCGCAGCGGCTCCGGCTGCGCCTGTGGTGGCAGCGGCTTCGCCAGAAAATCAAGGCGAAGCGCAAGGCAAGATTCGTTCTTCGCCGCTCGTGAAAAACATCGCGCGCGAAAATAACGTAGACCTCGCGCAAGTACCCGCGACCGGCTCAGGCGGTACGCGCGTGAGCAAAGGCGATATTCTCGGATTCATCGAACAAGGCAAGACGGCTGCGCCTGCTCCGTCAGTTGTCGCAGCGGCTGCACCTGCGCCCGCAGCGATTCCGGCTGCCGCGCCTGCTCCGGTTGCTGCGCCTGCGATTCCGGCCTTTGCCGCTGGCGAACGCATCTCCATCGAACCGATGACCAAGATGCGCAAGATCATCGCCGACGGCATGGTCAACAGCCGTCGCACTTCGGCGCACGTGACGACGTTCTTCGAGGCTGATTTCACCAACATCGCGCGGCTGCGTGAGCGGGTGAAAAAATCCTTTGAAGCGCAAAACGGCACGAAGCTCACCTTCCTGCCTTTCGTCATCAAGGCGACGCTCGATGCGTTGAAAGCGATTCCGGTCGTCAACGCTTCGACCGATGGCGAGAACATCATTTACAAGAATGATTACAACGTAGGCATCGCGGTCGCGCTCGATTGGGGCTTGATCGTGCCCGTCATCAAAAACGCCGATATGCTGAGCATCAGCGGCCTGGCGCGGGCTTCGCAAGACCTCGCCAATCGCGCGCGCGCCAAACAACTCAAACCCGACGAAGTCAGTGGCGGTACGTTCTCGATCACGAACTTCGGTTTGTATGGCGGCCTGACCGCTACGCCGATTATCAACCAACCGCAATTGGCGATTCTCGGCTTGGGCGGCATCCACAAAAAACCGTGGGTCGTCGAAACGCCCGACGGCGACGCGCTGGCGATTCGTTCCATCGGCGTACTGAGCCTCTCGTTCGACCATCGCATCATTGACGGAGCCGTCGGCGACCAGTTCCTCGCGCACGTCAAGAAAACGATTGAGATGACCGATTGGGAAGCGATGCTGTAAACAAAACTCAAAGGGTAACTGATGAGGTGGGAGTGATGGGAGTAATGGGAGTGATGGGATTATTGATGTTCCCATCACTCCCCTCTCTCCTATAACTCCCATTTCTGTTAGCGCAAGACCCGTATGCGAATTTGCGAAACGCGCCAACTCGGATTGCAGCCTTACGCCACCGCGCTGGCGTACCAACAATCCCTGCACGAAGCCCGCAAGCGCGATGAAATCTCTGACACGTTATTGTTGGTCGAACATCCGCACGTCATCACGTTCGGTCGCGGAGCCAATCCAGCCAACCTGCTCGCTGACGAAGCGACTCGCAAGCAATTCAATGTCGAACTTTTTGAAACCGGGCGCGGCGGCGATGTGACTTATCACGGCCCCGGCCAACTGGTGGGCTATCCGATTCTCGACCTTGCGCCGGATCGGCAAGACGTACGCAAGTACGTGCAAGACCTGCAAGAGGTTTTAGTAAGAACGGCGAATGATTTCGGCGTCACGGCTGAACCGCGCGGCGGCGAACACGTAGGTGTTTGGGCAGGCCGCGATAAACTTGCTGCTATCGGCATACGCATTTCGCGCTGGGTGACGATGCACGGTTTTGCATTCAACGTCACGACCGATTTACGATACTTCCAAATGATCGTGCCTTGCGGTATTAAAGGACACGGCGTCACTTCCCTTCAACAACTCACCGGCAAGCAGTTCGCATTATCCGAAGTCGCCGAACGTGTGACGTATCACTTCGGCGAAGTGTTCAATCGTTCTATGTTAGTGGCTGGTAGTTAGTGGCTAAGGGCTGGTTCAGAAATCAGCCACCACCCACTAGCCGCTAACCACTAGCCACTAAAAAGAGCTATGCCCAAACTTTCGCTTACCCAACAAATCTTCATCGGACTTTTCATTGGTATTTTTATTGGCTGGTTGATTCATCGCGCTGATAAAACACCGGCGTTGAAAAGCCAACTGATCGAAACCGTCAATCGCGTAGAGCTTGAACCGCAAGCCAAAAGCGACCTGCTCGTCGCCGTCAATCGCGTAGACACGCCGACTAAGTCCGCTGGTTTCCTCAAGAGTTTGAAGGAAAACCAAACCCTGCCCCCGCCCGCCAAAGCAACCGTACTGGTAGCCGCCACAGACATGGAGCATGCCTTTCAAACCAAGGAAAACTGGATTCAGTGGATACGTGTGTTGAGCCGCATTTTTCTCAACTTGATTAAAATGCTGATTGCGCCGCTGATTTTCTCTACGTTGGTCGTAGGCATCGCAGGCAGCGGCGATATGAGAAAAGTCGGACGCATCGGCCTCAAAGCGATGGCGTATTTCACGTTTGCTACGTTGCTCGCGCTGGTGATTGGTCTGGTCGCGGTGAATCTCACCAAGCCCGGTAAAGGCGTAAACTTGCCCAATGAACAATCTGCTGAAGCCAAAGAAATTGCCGCCAACGCCAGCAAAATGTCGCCGCAAAATCATCTGGTAAATATCTTCCCGACCAGCTTGATTAAGTCCATGGCAGAAAATGATGTGCTGCAAATCGTCGTTTTCAGTTTGATTTTCGCCGTCGCGCTGGCAGGCATCGGCGAAAAAGCCAAACCGATGATCGCCTTTTGCGAATCGCTCTCTGAAGCCATGTTCAAGTTCACTGCTTGCGTGATGAAGTTTGCGCCGTGGGGGGTCGGCGCGGCCATCGCGGTCACCGTCGGCAACAAAGGGCTGGGGGTTTTGTGGAACCTCGGCCTCTTGATTCTCACGCTTTACGGCGCGCTGCTCGCATTCATCCTGCTCGTGCTGTTGCCGATTGCCATAATGATTCGTTTGCCGTTCAAACGTTTCTTCCAACTGGTCAAAGAACCCGCGACGCTGGCGTTTGTGACTACGTCGAGTGAATCGGCTTTTCCCAAAGCACTCGAAAACATGGAACGCCTCGGCGTACCGCGTCGCATCGTGAGTTTCATCTTGCCGTTGGGCTATAGTTTCAATCTGGATGGTTCGACGCTTTATCTCTCACTCGCCGCAATGTTCGTAGCGCAAGCCGCTAACGTGCAGCTTTCTATCGGACAGCAAATCACGATGCTGCTGACGTTGATGCTCTCGACCAAAGGCATCGCCGCCGTGCCGCGCGCGTCGTTGGTCGTATTGGCAGGCACGCTCGCGCAATTCGATCTGCCACTCGAAGGCATCGCCTTGATTCTCGGCGTAGACGAATTCATGGACATGGCGCGCACGGCCACGAACGTCATTGGCAACTGTTTGGCGACGGCGGTCGTGGCGCGTTGGGAAGGAGAATTCAATGATGCGGGCAATGAGATCGTAGAACCGATAGATGTGAGTGCCGTCAAGCTGCATTAATGGCCCGCTGAAGTATTCAGTTTCAGATGCCACGACTTTGTGTGGTGGCATCTGAAGCTCACTACGTTAGGCTTGTGCAATTCGTTGAGCCACTTCGCCTACCTTTGCCGCCAATTCTTCCCGTTTGAATTCAAGTGCCTCATCTTTGAGAGAGCCGAAGCGAATCATTAGCGTGTCGAGAACGTAATTCTGATAAAGCCGCCACGGTAACTTGGAACCTTGGCGGGGAAAGCGATCTGTGGCGCGTTGTATATAACCTGAACTGAGATTGAGTAGCGGCAAGTCTTCTATTACCGGATCAGTGAGGCGCGGCGTAACCTGGCGATAGCCGTGCTTGTCCATGTAATTCAACAACCGGCAAACATAAGCGCACAGCAAGTCGGCTTTCAGCGTCCACGATGCGTTCGTATAACCAAAAACAAACGAGAGATTGGGAATGCCCGTTAGCAGCGTGCCTTTATATGTCACCGACTTGTTGGTTTCCGCTGCCTGTCCATCTATCGTCAAGGCCATGCCGCCGAGCGAAACCAAATCCAGTCCCGTTGCTGTGACGACAATGTCGGCGTCGAGATGTTCGCCGGATTTCAGCCGAATGCCGGTAGGCGTAAACGTGTCAATGTGATCGGTGGCGATAGAGGCGCGCTTTTCGCGCAAGGCCGTGAACATATCTCCGTCGGGAATCAGGCACATCCGCTGATCCCACGGGTTGTAAGGCGGCGTGAAGTGGCGCTCGACATCGAACTCAGGCCCTAAGGCTTTGCGCGCTTGCGCTTTGATGAGGCGTTTGACCAGTTCTGGTCGGCGTTGCGACAACTGATAAATCGTCATACCGAACAACACGTTTTTCGCGCGGGTCAACGCATAGACTGCACGTTCCGGCAATATGCGGCGCAAGGTATTGGCCACGATGTCAGACGAAGGCAGCGCGACCATATACGTCGGCGAACGTTGCAACATCGTCACGTGGCTGGCGGTTTCAGCCATCGCGGGAATCAGCGTCACCGCCGTCGCGCCGCTGCCGATCACGACGACGCGCTGGCCGGCGTAATCCAAACCTTCCGGCCAATGTTGTGGATGAATGATCGTGCCTTTGAATTGTTCGACGCCGGGGAAGTCAGGCGTATAGCCGCGGTCGTAGCGGTAATAGCCGCTGCACATCATCAGGAAGTTGCACGTCGTCGTAGCAGTTTCGCCGGTTTCGCTGTGCTGGCTTTCGACCGTCCATTGTGCGGCCTGACTCGACCACGCAGCTTTAACGACTTTTTGATTGAAGCGAATTTTCTGCTCGATGCCGTATTCCGCCGCCGTTTCTTTCAGGTAATTCAAAATCGCCGGGCCGTCGGCGATGGATTTGGCGTCGCGCCACGGTTTGAATTTATACCCCATCGTATACATATCCGAATCCGACCGAATGCCCGGATAGCGAAACAAATCCCACGTACCGCCCAACGTCGCGCGGCCTTCGAGCAGGGCGACGGTTTTGTGCGGGCATTGCTTTTGTAAGTGGCACGCCGCGCCGATGCCGGAAAGACCCGCGCCGACGATCAAAACGTCTACGTGATTTGAAAGCTGGTTGGAAATGATTGGCTCCTTACGCTACCGCAAATTCCGTGTACTGCCGCGCTTCCGGCGGATGAAACGCCAGCACGATGTCTTCGCGCGGCACGCCCGCTTCGAGCAGGGCATCGGCGACGGGGCGATTTGTGCCGTCGTGCTGAATCCAGATTTTGCCGTTGATAATATCAAGATGCAGGATGATGTGATGGACACGGCATTCCCGCTCCCAGCCAATATCCAATAACTCGAAATGATTCTGTTCAGCGTCAACTACTAATTCCGTCGCGACGTTTACGCCTGGCTTTCGCTTCGACCAACTCGCGTAAAGTTCAAGGACTTGTCGAATGGTTTCACGATAACGATTTAATTTATCCATTTGAGAATCCTTTCTTCCTGGATGGAAAACACGATCAAGCGCAGTAGCAGACAATTTTATTTGAGCAACTCCATATGATTACGCACTGCTTGTGCCAAGCCGCCGCGTGTTTCCATCTTACCGCCCAGACAGGTTTCATAGGCTTTAAGCATTTGGCGTGCGCAGCGTTGAGCAGGCATCTTCCCTTCGCCAGTTCCCAGCCCGGGGCAAAGCACGGAAGTGATTTTGTCTGACGATGATTGATTATGTTGCAGCACCGCGTGGATGACCGCCTTAAAGGCAAGATAGGCGTTTGGTGATTCAGCGACGCGCATCGGTACGCGCATGGTCGGCGCACTGATGAGATAACGAATCTCGTGCTGGTCTATCGGACCTGTCGGAATGATAACCGCTTGTCCGACGGGCAATTCGCCGAAGTGGTAGGTTTCTAAATGCGTGCGTAATTTTTTCTCTAACTCCCAACCGAAGCATTGGCTGTATTTCAAATCCAGGCCGCCGTCCATATAACCGAAACTGTTCGCCGGACTGACAATGGCATCGGCGCGAAATGTGAGGATGTCTCCGTGCGAAATAGTAACGTCAGCTATTCCGTTAAACGATTTTTGCCAAGCGTTATAAAGCTCATCGCTAAAGGCTACGAGTTGAATACCAAAGTTAGACGTTGATGACATGAAATAATGCTAGGCAAACACCTTCAAAATCGGATCGCCTCCAAAATTCGTCAGCCGTTGATCGCGTCCGCCGTAATAGTAAGTGAGCTTGCGGTGATCCATGCCCATCGCGTGCAAGATCGTAGCGTGCAGGTCGTAAACCGAATAAGGATCAACCGTAGCCTTCACGCCGAACTCGTCCGTTTCGCCCAGCATTTGACCGCCTTTGACGCCGCCGCCCGCCATCCACATCGAGAAACCGTAATGATTGTGATCGCGGCCTACGCCGGATTGCGACATTGGCATGCGTCCGAACTCGCCGCCCCAGACGATGAGCGTATCGTCGAGCATACCGCGCGCTTTCAAATCCTTAATCAGGCCGGTCATCGG
>JABFSD010000735.1 GCA_013140935.1 Acidobacteriota bacterium | reverse complement strand
TCTTCGCGCTGATAAATGGCGGGCAGGTCTTCCATCAACGTGCGGCCCGGATACGAAACTGTGAGTTCCGACATTTGCGGCAAGGTCGCGCTGGCGGTGGCGGTGAGCGTCACGCAAACCAATAGATAGCGAGCTTGAACATCGAACAATTTCGCGGCGAAGGTCTTTGCGTCTTGCGTCCTGTCACCGTAAAAAACCGTCTGGCCGCGCAGTAAATCAGGTTCGCTTAATAACTGGACGACGCGCTGGCTGGCGGTGAGTGCGGCATTCGTCGCAATTGCATTCAGGCGATTACGTTGGGCGTCGTCGTCGGTCGCCAGATAGGCGATTTCGAGCGTACTGCCTTCGGGCAGGCGGGCTTGCACTTCCGCGCGCAGCCAGCGGCGCTGGTCTTCGCGGTCAGGGGAAAAAAGCACGGGCGTCAGCAGTCGGCATTGCACCGGTGCCGTGCCTTCGGGTACGGCACTGGCAGGCTGAAATTGCAACAGCCCGCGTCGGTCGGTAACAACCAGCTTTTCGCGGGTCGCCGTGAGTCCCGTCGCCTCTGCCTCAAGCAATATCTCGCCCAGTGAATTCCCCTCCGCATCCAGCACCGTTACGTAGAATTCCTCGCCCTCAGCGCCTGACAAAAAAACTTGGTCGCGACCATCGCTGCCCAAAACATGCGCTGTGAAACACGGATGCAAAGCCGCTACGGCCAGGCGCTGCAACGCACTGCCGCCCGCCAAAGAGAACCAATAAAGCTGTGCATGCTTTTCGCCCGCGAGTACGACGAAGCGTTGGGAGCGGCGCAGATAAACAAAAGCACGGGCATGCGCAACGCCTTCGAACGTAACGGTTCCAATGACCTGCCCGCGACGATCTATCCGTGCGGCTTGCCAAACACCTTGACGATTCATCAAGGCGAAGACTGAATCGCCTTCGCCACGTGCGAGGTCGGCGACGTGAGCGCCGGGAAAATCAACCGTCACCAAGCGCGTCAACGTCTCGGTTTCATAACATTGCAGGGATTGACCGTCATCGCTGCTCATCCAAAGGCCGCTCGCCGTGGCGACCACGCGCCGCGCGTGAGTCAGCGCGGCAGGAGCAGCGCTTCTTTCCGGCTTTTCATCATCAGGGGACAGACGATAAACAGCGCATTGGTTGTCGAACCAAAGCCATTCGCCGGTGCGTGTCACCACCGGAGCGTGCGCGCCCTGCGTGTCGTGCCGCTCACCAAAGGGCGCGTAAGGAGCAAAGGGGCCAACCCCTTTCGCAGCACGATTCGCCTGCACGAAAAGACAGGCATTCCATTGCGCCTCCGTAGCAAAGCGGTATCGCTTGAGCTTGTCCGGTTTCATGGTCGCCTCCCTGCTTCAGGCCGATTGACGACAATCGGGCTGTGCCTGACATCCCAACGCGGCAAACCGCTGCGCAGGACTTTGACGGCAGCAACGCTTTCGTTGCCCTTGCGCAACTCAAGCCGCACGACGCGCTTGACGCCTTTGATGGCGCGCACCCAAGCCGTGACATCACGCTGCGTGACGGGTACGCCGGGTTGACGCGGTGTCTTTGTCAGCTTTGATTCCACGAGGGCGAGACGCTGATTAAGGGCTTGTTCGACTTCCGCCTGCACCGCCGCAGGGTTCAAGCCCGGCTGGGCTTCGATGACGGCATCAATCGAAAACGTCACGTAACGCGGTGCCAACACGACGAGGCGAGCGCCGAGCAACATACGGGGCGCTAACCGGCGGCGAATGGTTTCAAGCCATTGCCCGGTTTCAGGCACGGTTTCCGCTTCCTTTCCGTCAGGGCGTTGGCGCATTGCCACCAACGTGACAGCACCAGTGCGGGGCGTATGCATGTCAGGTTCCAGCACCCACGCGCGTGCGACTTCAAGCAAAGGCAACGCGAGCGCGGCCTTCACGATGTCATCAGCACTCACGAGCGCGTGATCGTCGCGCGTGCGCCGCCGTGCTTCGCGGCGTTCTGCCTTCCCTTCAGACGCCGCTGCGCCGCCCGTGAGCGGATCAGGATTGACGCCGAAGACGCCTGCAAAACCGGTGACATGCCACTTGCGGTTGCGCGCTACCCGGCCAGCGGCTCCGTCTGAAACAGCGTAAGTGACATACACCTGAGCTTCGGGCGGCGGAATGCGTCCATTGACACCGTTGCCAAACGTAACCACACCGGCTTGCGCGTCGAAGGCAAACACATTGTCTTGCGGGCCTTGGTCAGCCAGCCGTTCGCAACGACGCCAAGTCTGGATGCCCGTCGGTGCGACAAGCTCTAACGCAATTGGTTCTTCACCACTCGCAAAGCGCAGCCCAGGCTCATCGAGCGTAAAGTTCCAATCGGGCAAACCATTGGCGCTATGCAATTCGCGCGTAATGGTTCGTCCCTGCTCAATCGGAATGACGTTCGGTGCTATGCGCAACCAACGCGGCGGTCGGGCAAAACCTGATTCTGAATGCAACTCAAGCGTGAATGACTGGGGAGAAACCCTTACTGAATCGAGATCAAGCAACAGCACGCCGGTTGCCAACAGGCCTTGCGTCGAATCAGCCGCGATGCGCAACGGGAAATGCTCATCGCCAACAATGAGAGTGGCTCGCAAGGGCGAATGAGTAAGTTGAGTGAGCTTCGTTGGTTCACCGCTCGCCCCACTCGCTGGCGCAGCCATAACACCAATCGGCCAATAAGCGCCCTGCGCGAGTTGTCGCTGGCTGCCGAACAAACCCGCCTGATCGCGGCATTCAAACGATAAGGCCAGCGCCGTGCGTCGCCCCGCGCGCTCGCCGAATGGCAGAAACGGCAAGCCGCCGCGCTCATTCGTCGTCGTCAGATCAAGTCGCTGACCATTGGCCGTTCTGGTCTCGAGCCGCGTGATGCGTCCCGGCGACCAGAGCAATGATTGCGGCGGCCTGAACGTAGGCTCAGTAACCTCCGCCACGTTAATGACCGTGTCGGTTGAGAGCACGACGCTTTTCGTGAAGGTGCTGGTCGGCGTATGGGGATCGAGGCTGTCAGGCCAGATCAGTCCCGTCGCGCTTTGCGTTCCGGCAGGCGTGATTCCCAGCAAAGCCGCATAAGCTGCGCGTTCGTCGCGGCGTACGCGCGCCAACGAATAAAGTTGCGCTTCCGCCGTCCACGCCAGCAACTCCATGAGCGTAATGCCAGGGTCGTGCGCGTTGTAATCAGTCCATTCCGGCGCGAGCGCAGGCAGGCGTGCGCGGCCCATTTCCACCAAATCCTGAAAACGACGCTGAAACAAATTGGGCGCAAGCTGGTTCATACCTGCCCCTCCGCTATTTCAAACTGAATCCGAATCGCATCGGCAGCGAGCAGCGCGAGTTCATTAGCCTTGAGCGTTTTCGGCCACGGACGCACGTTGCCGTCGTCCGTGATTTCTTGCAGCGCTACGCCTTCGATACTTTCGAGATGAGGCGCATCCAGCAAAGCTAAGGCGATGTCTACTTCAGACGGATTGCTCCCCAGCGCCCAACCGTCCTGATCGGTTCCACCGGTAGTGGTATCAAAAAAACTTTCGAGCCGCTGTTTGACGAAAGCTGAAAGCGTCCCCGCTTGATCGAGCCTCTCGACTCGCAGCCGCAGTTCAATGCGCAACCTGAGCACCTTTGGCCCTTCGATGCGCAAGGCACTGGGCGTTTGCAAAGCCATAGGCGCGGCTGCCAGCAACAACCGCCGTAATTCTCTGATCTGCGCCGCGCTGGGTTGTGGCTGCGTGCCGCGCATCACGATCACTAAACGAAGGTATCCCTGACGCACCAGCGCGCGGGCTTGTGCAAAGTCAGGCGAACTTTGCCGGGCTAAATCTTCGAGGTCATACGGCGTAACGGCGCGGTTGCGATGACGTAAACGCGCGAACCCATAGCGCAACACCCGTTCGTCGGATTCAGTCGGAGCCCCGCCCGCCGCTGGGTCGGCGGCGATCACGCTTTCGACACTTTCCACCGGAGAAACCAGATTGAGCGCAGTGCGCGGCGCAACGGCATTGCTGGGTACGCGGTCGCCGCCTTGCGGATCCGGTTCCGTGCGGCTGTAACGAAAGGCCACTACGGCATCTCGTCCTATCGGCGGAATCGCGCCTTGCTGCCCATCGCCAAAACGGATTTCACCGGTCGTTTCATCAAGCGCGTAAACGCGCGCGTCCGCCCTTTCGTCATCCGGGTCAAACACTTGCTTCCATAACACCCAATCGCCGGGCAATCCCTCGACGTTGCTCAACACACGGCGTTCATCCTGAGCGAGCAAGTCCTTGCGTTCCTCCTCGCCCAGCGGTTCTTTCACGCGCAATTCGAGCGTATTCCGCAACACGGGCGGGCGGGCGAGGCGCACCGTCAGACGAGGTTCGCCGTTCGAAGAGCCCAGCAATTCGCGCGTCAAGGTTTCAGTGGCGCTCGCCCATACGCCGTTCAAATAAGCGCCGCGCAAGACAGGATTCCAGTCACCGGTGGTTTCCGCATTCGTTCTCAAACGCAACCACGTCAAACCCTTCTGTCCAAACAAATCACTCGGCGTAGGCGCAACGGGGAAACTCATCTCAAGCAATCCGCTTTCCCCCAGCGCGCGTGTCGCATCATTGGCGACGATGGGCACAAAACGATTCGCCATCAGCGCCTCAACCGTGAGCGGCGCAAAGGCATTGTTGCTAGGCGCTTCCTTTACCAGCAGCAACACATTGACCGGCGCTTCTGAGGGCGTAGCCTGCAAGCCGATATACAAAGCGCGTCCACCCGCGCTGGGCGATGGTACTGGCGGTGATGTTGCCGCACCTGCGGCTTGCGTCTTGGCATGTTTGCCGCAACCGCAATCCGGCAGACAGTCTTCAGCCTGGTCGGCAGCCGACTCAGCTTGCGACAGCCGTCCTAACGTCACTGCGAGAGGCACAAAGGCTTCGACAATCGCGTCCGCCGTGCGATTGGCATCGCTTTGGTCACGGTAAGTTCCGCTGTCCTGAGTAAGCACAAACGTGGGCGGCATCTCTCGGCAAACCGCGTAAGAAAGGTGAAGTTTCAGGACAGAAGGTGGGCGGATGCCTTCGGTGGAGCGCTCGACCGTTTGCTCTTTTCCATCCGGTGAGATTTTGACGGTGACTTTTTCCTTTCCATAATCTCCGCCAATGAGGCGCGCGCGAATCCAATGGTTTGTTTTACCAGCCCAATCTGAAGCGTCAATGTCTGAGGGCACTACGAATTCCACATTGCCAGTTGCCTTCAAATGCTGTGTCTCGTCCAACGTAATCGGCAGCTTCCACCAACCCGTACCGTTCCAATATTCCCAGGATAGTTCCGGGTTGTTCGAGGTATCGCCTGCATCTCGCAGCCATTGGCCAAAAGCCGCATCCACCAGAAAATCAACCGGATTCACCACGGCGTTTTGAAACTTTTTATTGAGGACAACCAATGTCGGCTTATTGTCCACCGCTATGCTAAAGGCTTTGCCGCGTATCTCGCTGGGTGTCTGGCCGGGGAAAATGAGCGGGATTTGCTGGAGCAGGTTCGCATCCCAGTTACCATTGTCGGCAGGGTCAAGTTGCATGAAAGGGGCTACCCGACCTTGCGTAGCCAGTGGCCGCACATACTTGCCGTTCCCAGCACCACTTCCGGGGGAATTCCCATTGGTGTTAGGTACGAACAGCTTGGCAACCCGCTGATTGGTACTCGTGAGCGTGATTTTATCGACTTGGTAAAAATCCCCTTTGATTAAGAGCCAATCATCCTCGGCTGTTGCTTGATCGCTCGCAGCAAGTTTTAGTTTATTAGTGGTGGTCGAAAACGTGCCGGATAAAGTAGCGGCGTGTTGATAAGCGAAAAGGTCTGTCGCTCCAGTCGGAAAATCCGCAGCAATGGGATAGAAGGTTTCTCCATCTCTGGTAAGCACCGGCGGTGTGATTTTCTGACTGACAGGTTCTCCGGCATCCAATCGAACAATCAGATCGTCGACAGACAAGGAAGGAATAGAATCTGGCACTACGGCGCCGGTTTTGATGTCAGCGCTCTTCCGCAATCGAAGTGACGGATTAAACTCCGCAGCAAGGATGTCAGCGCGTGTACCAGGAATCACAACGAAATGCCCGACGGTCACTGGCGCACCTTCGATACGACCGCCCACAGAAACTACAGGTGACTCAAAGAGGGCATCCAGCGGGGCTGGTGCAAAAGGTGCCCACGTTATGAGGCGACCGCTGCCGCCATCCTGCACCGTTGCCAATACGTGAAAAGTTCCGTCCAGCAACTCGGCTTCGAGCGAGGTAAGCACCTTTGTGTCGGCAGGCAGCGGGATTGACTTCTGTGCGCCCCCTTTTTTCGCCACTAATTTCGGAGGGTTGATACTGGAATCTGTGACAGCCGCAATGTGCAACCCGTTGCTATCTTTGATGGCAACCGGACGAATGATCGGGTCAAAACTAAATGTCGAGAGCAGCGGAGTACAGTCGCCATTCGTTTTTACCAAGAACAGGTTCTTTTGGTCATCAATGCCGAGCATGCCTTCAACACTTGACGTCACAAGACCAGTAGCGTCCTGAACGAGAACAGGAACTATCGAGGTCAACTTTATCGAATTATTGTTATTTACGTTTATGG
>JABFSD010000407.1 GCA_013140935.1 Acidobacteriota bacterium | reverse complement strand
CTGCTCGCCGTGCGCAACGTATTCATTCTGCCGGGCGTGCCCGAACACTTCCGCAAAAAGTTTCTGGCGATTCGAGAACGCTTTCGCGTCGCGCCGTTTTTCACGCAAGTGTTTTTTACGTTGGAAGACGAGTTCGACATTGCGGCAAATCTGACGGCGTTGGCGGCAGAGCATCCAGCAGTGGCGATTGGTTCTTATCCGAATTTCGCTACGGCGGATTACAAGGTGAAGCTCACGCTCGAGGCGAAAGACGAAGCGGCATTGCAGGCGGCAGCGGCGGCGGTATTGGCGATGTTGGATGCCGCGCGATTGGTGGAACGCGCCGACTGAAGTCCGCGCTACGTCAATGCCGGACGCGGCGCGTGCATGAGTTGAACAGGTAATTGCGGAGCGCAGCAGACCTTCATCAATTGCGCACGGTCGCGGCGCATTTCACTTTCTTCGGCGAGCCAGTCGCGGATTTCAGCGAAGACTTTCGCTGCGCGCGGATGTTGCGGAGCAACGACACGATAATGAATCCACTTGCCGTCACGGCGCGTTTCGACCAAGCCCGCGCGGCGCAGGTAAGCCAGGTGCCGCGAGATTTTCGCTTGCGGCTCGTCCAGCACTTCGACGAAAAAACAGACACAGACTTCGTCGTCGCCCATCAGATTGAGCAACCTCAACCGCGTACGATCAGCCAGCGCCAGACAAAAGGTTTCGAGATCGAAGGTTTTTTCTTTCCGTTTCAT
Organism: Acidobacteriota bacterium; assembly: GCA_013140935.1. GTDB lineage: Bacteria > Acidobacteriota > Blastocatellia > RBC074 > RBC074 > JACPYM01. The sequence goes on along the minus strand of JABFSD010000407.1, from coordinate 5,856 downwards.
AGCGCGAAAAAATTTAGCACAGAAAAACATATTTGTCTTGACGAATATGTTTGAGGCGCGTATGGTGCGCTCATATTCGCAAAGGCGAATATGAATAACCGAACCATTGGAATCAAGATCAGGAGAAGAATTTATGACGACTATTCAGACATTGAAGCCGCATGTTTCGTTGAACGTGCGCAACGTGGAAGCGAGCATCGCGTTTTATCGCAAGCTGTTCGGCATCGAACCGCTGAAGGTGCGGACGGGCTACGCCAAATTCGACGTACAAAATCCATCTCTGAATTTGGCGATGAATCAGGCGGCGACAAATGAGACGCGCAGCAAGCTGTCGCATCTGGGCATTCAGGTGGCGACGACTGAAGACGTGCTGGCGATGAAAGCGCGTTGGGAAGCGGCGGGGCTAACGACGCGCGATGAGATGCAAACCAGTTGTTGTTATGCCGTGCAGGACAAAACGTGGGTGAGCGACCCGGATGGCAATGAGTGGGAAGTTTTCGTCGTGCTGGAAGACCACTTGCCTGAAACGGAGGAAGCGCAATCGTGTTGCGTCACAGCGCCCGCGTTGGTGCAACTGGGCGCGTGTGGCATGAAAGCGTGAGAAGGAGGAAAGCATGAAAAAACTGATTTTGAGTTTGCTTTTCGTCGCGGGTTGGCTGGTTCAATCCGCAGCGGCGCAAGACCCGCTGAAGGTTGCGCCGCAGGCATACCAGCGGGAATTTGAGAACGAGTGGGTGATGGTGACGCGGGTGCATTACGGCCCGCGCGAAAAGATTCCCGAACACTTTCACACCGAGCGTTCATCGGCTTATGTCTATCTCAATGATGGCGGGCCGATCATTTTCAAACACATTGATTTGCCTTACGCCAACGTGACGCGGCAGGCGACGAAGGCGGGCAGCTTTCGCGTTTATCACGGATTGAAAGAAGTGCATGCGGTCGAAAATCCTACGGAAACGCCCAGCGATTTTTTACGGGTCGAGTTCAAGACCGAAGTCGTGAATGCCGGTTCGTTGCGCGGCAAATTCTTTCGAGAAGAGGTGCCGGCGGGTGAGAACCTGAGCAAGGTGCAATTCGAAAATGAGCAAGTGCGAATTACGCGGTTGGTGATTGCGCCGCGCGGCAAGCTGGAGGTAGCGACGGATGCGAATATGCCTGCGTTGTTCGTGGCGCTCGCGCCTGCCCAAGTGCAAGCGCGTAGCGCCAAAGGCAAAGCCGCAAAACTCACGTTGGCGTTGGGCAAAACGCATTGGCTGAACGTTAGTCAGGCGCAGCAATGGACGAATACGAGCGATGGTGCGACGGAGTTGCTGCGATTCGATTTCAAAACCAAACCGGTGGCAGTCACAGCGGCGGCGCACGAACACAAGCACAATGACTGAATCAACCATTCGCGTATTGATACTTTGCACGGGCAATTCCGCGCGCAGCCAGATGGCCGAGGGCTTATTGCGGTATCTAGGCGGCGCGCGGTTTGAAGTCCACAGCGCCGGCACACGCGCGAGCTTCGTGCGGCCTGAAGCGATTCAGGTGATGGCCGAAGTCGGCATTGATCTCAGCGGCCATCGTTCAAAAAACGTAAGTGAATTCGACGGGCAGGAATTCGATTACGTCATCACGGTCTGCGATCACGCGAATGAAGTTTGCCCGGTGTTCGCCGGTCGCACGCAACGCATTCATCAAAGTTTTGCAGACCCACCCGCGCCCGGCGTCGGCACGGACGAAGAACGCCTGGCAGTCTTTCGGCGGGTACGCGATGAATTGCGCGTTTGGTTGCGAGATTTTGTCGCGCGCACCGGTTGAGTTTGTCAGTGTCTGTCTTACAAGCGAGGCGCGCGCCGAGTAAATCCTGTCAGCCGACTGCTAAAAAGATTGACTCAACCGGCAAATTTGCGTAATTTGCGCGCCGTTCACCGGACTCTCAGTACCTCATTCCCACATTTTGTGAGTCCGCTGCGCATTTGCATCCATCCGTTAAGGTGTTGACTGAAGCATCCCCTGCTTCGTCTGCCATAGGCGACATTCATCTGCACTGTCAATTTACGATCTGGCACTCTTGCAGGTCATTGGTTTAAGCAAGTCGGCGGCAGTCTATGCCGATCAGGGGAGTTGTTTGTTATGCGGTTGAAACTCAGTCTGTGGTGTTTGGTGGTGTTGTTGGGCTTGGCCTTTGGTTTAACGGGCGTCGAAGCGTGGCAGAAAAAAAAGACTGCCCAAAAGAAGGCTGTGTCAGCGGTTTCGTCAACGAACAAGCAACGGCGCGAGGCCGCGCAAAAAGTCGCCGCCGAACAATTGAAAGAAGCCAAAGAATACGCGGAAGAACGCGAACGCGATTTCGAGCGCAAGCAAGAGGCGCGTCAAGCGGATGGCTCTTTCCGCGAGAACGAAAAAAGCGCGCTGGCGTCCATGAGAGCGCAAGAAGGGAGCGTGCAAGAAGGGCGTGCGAAAGAAGAGCGGAAAATCGAAAAGCCGTTCCGCGAAGGCGAGAAAGCCTTTGACCAGCCGGGCCAAGCCAGCGAGTTCTATCGAATGAAACGCGCGCCGCAAATGGAAGGCCCGATTCCCGTCGAACGCTATTTCACCGCGCAACAGCGTATGAACGCGATGCCGCGTTTTTCGTCGGCACTCGATCAACGGATGCCCGCGCGCAATCAAAGCGTCAATGTCGCCGCCGATGAACGTTTGGGCACGTGGGTTCCGTTGGGACCGGGCAACGTGGGCGGACACACGCGCTCCCTTATCATTCATCCCACCAATCCGAACATTATGTATGCGGGCGGCGTAGCGGGCGGCGTTTGGAAAACGACGAACGGCGGCGGCACGTGGTCGCCCTTGACTGATTTGATTGCCAATCTGGCGGTCGTTTCGCTGGCGATGGATCCGAAAAATCCGAGTGTGATTTATGCCGGCACGGGCGAAGGTTTCGGCAACAGCGACGGCAATCGCGGCGCAGGCATTTTCAAAACGACGAACGACGGCGCGACGTGGACGCGGTTGGCGGCGACGACGACGGAAAATTTTTATTACGTGAACGATCTGGTGATCAGTCCGACGAACAGCGCACGCATTTATGCCGCGACTGAGACGGGCGTGTGGCGCTCGCTGGATGCGGGTGCTACGTGGACGCAGATTTTCGAACCTTTCGAGGCTTTCGGTTGTTTGGATTTGGTCATTCGCACCGACCGGCAAACCGATTTTCTTTTCGTGTCGTGCGGCAATTTCGATCAGGCGGCGATTTATCGTAACGTACAAGCCGAGAGCAGCAGCGATTGGGTGCAGGTGCTGACCGAAACTGAAATGGGACGCACTTCTCTGGCGTTGGCTCCCTCTAACCAGAACATCATTTATGCCCTGGCATCCAGCCTGAATCCTGAGCGCGAATATGCGCTGCACGCAGTGTTTCGTTCTAACAGCAGCGGCGACCCCGGCACGTGGACGGCACCGCGGCGGCACGACGGCGTATTCGATTTGAATACGGTTTTGCTGACCAATGCCTATTTTCAACTCAGTCTCAAATGTCTCGGCTATGAGTTGGGCGGTTACAGCCAGGGCTGGTATGACAACGTGATTGCGGTTGATCCGGTTGACCCCGAAAAAGTTTGGGTAGGCGGCATTGATTTGTTTCGTTCGGACGACGGCGGCGTGACTTGGGGCTTGGCTTCTTATTGGTACAAAGAACGAACCGACCCGAAATATCTGCATGCCGATAACCACGTCATCGCTTTTCATCCGCAATATAACGGCACGACCAATCAGCAGATGTATATCGCGAACGACGGCGGCATTCACCGCACCGATAATGCGCGCGCGGACACGGCCAAGGGCGAACGCGCGGCTTGCGACGCCAACCTCAGCCAAATCACCTGGCGTTCGCTGAACAACAATTACGGCGTAACGCAGTTTTACCACGGCGTGGTGTGGCCGAACGGGATCGAATACATGGGCGGCACGCAAGATAACGGCACGATCGTCGGGGAGGACCGGTTAGGGGTGAACGGTTGGTATAGAATCGCGGGCGGCGACGGCGGTTACGTCGCCAACGATCCCAACCACGATCCAACGCTTTATCTCGAATTCACTTACCTGTCGTTGATAAAAACGCATAACAACGGCTCGCTTTGGCGTTCGGCGACGACGGGCATTACCGAAGGCGAAGACAATTTTCTTTTCATCACCCCTTTCACGATGGATCCGAGCGCGGCGCGGCGCTTGTGGATCGGCGGTCGCACGTTGTGGCGCACCAAAGACAAAGCCGATTTGTGGACGGCGGCGAGTACGCAACTGGCGGGCAAGGTCAGTGCCACGGGTGTTTCTCCGCTCGACGGCAACCGCGTATTGACGGGCGTGACGGGTGGCACCATTTATCGCAGCACCAGCGCCTTGACGACCGATGCCGCTACGACGTGGGCCAGCACGCGCCCGCGCACTGGTTACGTGTCGTGGATCACGTGGGATTCCGTAGACCCTAACGTCGCTTATGCCACGTATTCCTCGTTTAACTTTTTGTCTTCTGACCGCCACGTATACAAGACGACCAATGCGGGCGTGAGTTGGACGGCGATTGACGGCACGGGCACGACGGGCATTCCCGACATTCCGGTGCATTGCATTCTCGTAGACCCGCGCAAAACCAACGTGCTGTATGTCGGCACCGATCTCGGCGTATTTGTCTCGACCGACGGCGGTGCAAACTGGCTGGTCGAGAACACCGGCTTTGCCAACGTCGTGACCGAAGCGCTGGCTTTCAATTCAAGCAACGGCCTAACGCATCTTTACGCTTTCACGCATGGACGCGGCGCTTTCAAGGTTCGGCTATCGGGCAAATCCGCGCCGGAAATTTTGTTGACGGCTGTGCCTTCGGCTACGCCGCTGGTAACGAGCGCCGTGACGGTGACGGCCACGGTGCGCGCGACGGGTGGCAAACCCGTCGGCAAGGTGACGTTCCGCGACAATTTCGCCGACACCACGACGCGCGTACTCGACACGGTTGATCTCGATGCCAATGGGCAGGCGCGCATTACGTTCCCGGCCAATTCGTTGCCGGTGGGATGGCATTACATTTCGGTGGATTACTCCGGCGACACGATTTACAACCCGGTGCGCTCGACCGAATTGGAACTCAACGTGCTTTCCAACAAAGTAGACTTGGCGATGTTCAAAACGGTGAATGCCGTGATGGGCAATGGTGCGACGAGTGTTTATACATTGCGGGTACGCAATGTAGGCAACGCGCCGAACACGGGGCCGGTCACCGTGGTTGACACTTTACCGACCGGCTTGACCTTTGTTTCCCACACTGGCACGAATTGGTCGTGCAGCGCACAAGGCCAGATAGTCACCTGCGTATTTGCCGGTACGCTCAATGCTGCTACCGAATCCAGCGTGCTAATCTCCGTCAGGGTAGGTCCCGAGGCGGTTCCGCGCGTGACCAATACCGTCACGTGCAGCACGCTGGAAGAAACCAATCTCACGAACAATACGGCAACGTTGACCTCGGAAGTGAAACCGGGCTTACCGATAGATTTAACCCTTACCAAATCACACATCGGCTCATTCGTACGCAGTGCCAACGGTGTCTATACGATTAATGTCAGAAATGCCGGCCCGGTGCCGACCAACGCGGAAATCGTCGTGGAGGACACTTTACCGACGGGGTTCAGTTTCGTTTCCGGCGTAGGTAGCGGCTGGGCGTGCAGCGCGAGCGGCCAACTCGTGACCTGTCGCAATGCCAACGTGTTGAACTCTCTGGTTTCGTCAGCGATTTTGCTAACCGTGAGCGTGGGGACGAATGCGGCAGATACGTCGGTCAATCGCGCCTGCGTGATTCATCCGGGCGACATCAACGCGGTCAATAAC
>JABFSD010000775.1 GCA_013140935.1 Acidobacteriota bacterium | reverse complement strand
ACTCTTTGCACTTGCGATAAGCCTTGCTGTAGTGGCGCTGCAAACCGACGACGACCGAAAGCTTCTGCGCCGTCGCTTGCTTCCCGGTTTCGGCGATGACGTGACAGCCGAACGTATCAACCGCGAGCGGCTCTTCCATGAACACATGCTTTTTCGCCGCGACAGCGGCTCTGAAATGTTCAGGCCGAAAGCCCGGCGGCGTCGCCATCAAGATCGCGTCTACCTTTGAGCCGACAACAGCTTTGTAAGCGTCTACGCCGACGAAGGCGTTTTTCTTATCGAAGCCTGCCAACGCCGGACGCTGCACGGTCTCAGGGTCTTGCCCTGCCGCCATCGGCTTGAACAGGTTATCAATGCGGTATTGAAAATAATCGCCGACAGCGACGATTTGCGCCTTGCCGGTTTTTTCGAGCAGGTAAGCATCGCGCGTACCGCGTCCGCCCAAGCCGATCCAGCCGATTGCGACTTTGGAATTGGCCTGCGTGCCGCGCACCGACTCGGCTTTGACGATGGTGAAGCCGGAAGAAACTGAAGCAGCCGTGGCGGCGAGTCCGGCGCTGCTTTGCAAAAACTGTCTGCGGGTTTGTGATGTTTTGATGGTCATGGTTTTTCCTTAATCAAGTGAGAAAGTCTCCGGCGGTGCTGCCACACTTGAACCAACCGTCGTGGTTCTCGCTTCGCATCCGCTTTAGATCGGCGTCATCTGTTTATCTGTCCGTATTTCATTTGGTCACTGATGCGAGTTGCAGCCGCTGTTTCAACGCTACTTTGACGCTCGCCCACTGCGCATCATTCGCCAGATTGCGATATTCGCCGGGGTCATGCTGATGATCGTAAAGCTCTTCGCCTTGCGCACCTTGGTCCCATTCGGTGTAACGCCAACGGTCAGTGCGCACCGAACGCCCGCGACGGCATAAGGTAAACGCCGCGTCTTTGCCTTTCGCTTTCGGATTGTTCAGCAGTGCTTTCAAGCTCACGCCTTCGAGTTTATGGGGCGCAGCCAATCCGGCAAATTCAATCAACGTAGGGTAAAGGTCGAGAAACTCCGCGATGCCATTCGCCGTCGCGCCTCGTTTCGCGCCGGGCGCGGCCTCAGGTGCAGAAATGATGAGCGGCGCGCGCGCCGACAATTCAAACAGCGTGTCTTTGTTCCACCAATTGTGTTCGCCAAGGTGATAGCCGTGGTCGCCGATGAAAACGATCACCGTATTGTCTAATTGTTTAGTCTGTTCGAGCGCGTCGAGCAGCTTGCCGACTTGCGCATCCATAAACGATACGCCCGCCAAATAAGCCCGTTTGAATTCGCGCCGTTCGCGGTCAGTGAATTTAGCGAAGCGCCCATAAGCATTCGGAATGGCGAATTCGACTTCGGCGCTGCGGTTTTGCGGGTCAACAGCTAACGGAATCTTTTCAATCGGATATAAATCGAAATACTTTTTGGGCGCGATGAACGGATCGTGCGGTTTGTGAAAGCCTGCGCCGATAAACCACGACTCGCCGCGTTTTTCTTGAATGAGCTTGACGGCTTCGGCGGCGATCATGCCGTCGGGCTGGTCTTCGTCGGTGCCATCTGCGGCGAGCCAGTGACACCACTTGGCTTCATCGCCCGTGAGGCGGCGGCCTTCGCCTTTCATTCCGGTTTCGGTGGCTTGATAGATGCGCGTATGCGACCACGACTTTTCATCGGCCCAATCAGCGCGCGCGTCTTCCATCGTCAGTCCGCGATGAAAAATCTTGCCGAGGCTCGCCGTGAAATAGCCATGCTGTTTGAACAATTGCGGCAACGTAACGAGGTCGGGATGTTTGGTGCGAAAGAACGTATTGTTGCCCACGATGCCTGTCGTTTCAGGGCGCAAGCCGGTCAGGAAGGATACGCGCGAAGGGTTGCACACCGGATATTGCGCATAAGCGCGATTGAACGTCACGCCGCGTTGCGCGAGTCGTTTTAAGTTCGGCGTATGTGCAATCGAGTCGCCGAAATTCGCGCGCAAATCATCCGCGACGATGAATAGAATGTTCGGTGGACGCTGTTTGCCGACACTGCGTTGTTGCGCCGTAGCGGCTTCGCGCGGCACGCACGCAAGCGCCAGTGATAAAACGAGAGTGAGTTTGACGAATAATTTCATGTCCGCGGCTCGTGAATCGTTTGAGTTGAGATGGTTGCGAGATTGTGAACGTATCTTCAACGCCTTTACCCACTTTGCCAAGCTCACATTTGAATAACGCCTCAACTTTTTGCCGGTGAGATCAAAGCCTTCAGGCCCTGTTGTTGTTCGCACAAATCAAACGCCGTCTGCCATTCAGCCAGCGGCAGCCGATGCGTAATCAGATCGTCGAGCCGCACCTTACCCTGTTCGAGAATGCGTATGACGCGCTGCCACGTCGCCGCCGTATATCCCACCGAACCCGCGACCTTGAGTTGCTTATAAAAAATCTGATCGAACTCGACGCTGATCTCGCGTCCGCAGATACCAACCTGCGTATAGCTGCCGAGCTTGCGCACCGCCTGCAAACAGTTTTTCACCGACGACGGATGGCCCGAACATTCAAACGCGACATCTAAGCCGAAGCCTTTGGTTGCTTCGAGAATGAGTGGCAGCCAGTCAGGTTCGTCTACGTTGACGATCAGGTCCGCGCCGAGTTCTTTGGCTTTGGCGAGTCGCACGCCATCGCGCGCCGTGCCCGCGACAATCGTGCGCACGCCTTCGGCCACGAGCAATTTCAAACAAAGCAAGCCAATCGGGCCGGGGCCTGAAACCAACGCTACATCGCCAAGCCGCACATTGGTGAGTTCGGTTACGGCTTGCACACACGCGGCGAACGGTTCGCACACCGCCGCTTCATCCAGCGCAAAACCCGCAGGCAGGCGATAACACTGTTCTGGTTTGACGACCGCGTAATTGGTGAATGCGCCGTTAACGCCGTGCCCCATGCCGCGCCGTTCGGGGCAAAACATGATGTTGCCCATGCGACAATAAATGCACTTGCCGCACGTCACCGCCATCGCGGGAAAGATCGTGACTTGTTCGCCAACACGCGAGCGGTCGGTATCTTTTCCGGCTTCGACAATCGTGCCCGAAAATTCATGCCCCAAAATCACCGGCGGATAATTGCGAAACGTGTCGTGCAGCACGTGCAGATCAGTTCCGCAAATGCCGCACCACGCAACTTCGATTTTGTATTGATGGTCTGCGCACGGCGGTTCGGGCACATCGCGCAACTCGACGTTGCCCGGCCCAGCTTGGTATTTCACGAGTGCTTGCATCGTTCTTTCTCTTTTTCAGTTTTTACTTCAGCGGCAGCGCGATAGGCTTGCCGCTCGCGGCTGAACGCTTGGCGGCTTCGACGATCTGCATCACGTTGACGTTGAAATCGCCTGCGACTACGCCTTCAACCGGTTTTTTGTTGCGAATGCAATCTACGAAATAGCGAATCGGCTCCGCGTGTATGCCATCCAGCGTGCCCAACTTCAACGGCTTCTTTTCCGTACCGACGACCAGTTCTAGTGTCTTGGGATATTTCATTGCTACGCTGCCCTTATTGCCGAAAACTTCTACGTCATAAAACGAACGCGGCAAATCCCACGAGCCTTCGGTGATGGCGACTTTGTTGTCGCCGTAAGACATCAGCACCGTCGCGTTCGTGTTCGACGGATAGGTCTCAGGCCGCGTATGCGTCGTGATCGCATAAACCGTTTTCGGCAAGCCCAGATACCACAGCGCCCATTTCGCGCCGTAACAAGTGAAATCAATCAACGCTCCGCCGCCGCGCGCTTCGTCTTTGAGCCATTTCAGAAAGTACTTTTGCTTGATGCTGCCCGGTTCAAAATTGCCTGGGCCGCCGTGTCCGATCACCGAACGTACGCGCCAGACCTTGCCGAGATCGCCGCGCATCGCGACATCGTGCGCCGTGTAATTCTCAGGCCACCACGCCATTTGGTAATTCACCATCAACTGAATGCCCGCCTGCTTGGCGATGGCCTGCATCTGTTTGGCTTCGTCGTAAGTCGCCGACATTGGCTTTTCAAACATCACGTGAATCTTGCGCGTGGCACAGGCTTTGGTGACTTCGAGATGGCGATCATTTTCGACGAACGACCAGACGACTTCCGGCTTCTTCTCGTCCAGCATCTTGCCGTAATCGGCATACACCGGCACGCCCGGCACCAGCGTTTTGATGTAATCACGCAATTCCTGATTGTCGTCAGAAATGCCTACGATCTCGATCAAGTCGCCGCTTTGGTGCATCTCATTCAGCTTCGTCACAAAGCCCCAGCAATGCGAATGGACAAGGCCGACGATGGCGATTTTCGTGCGTTGGGCTTGTGCGTGGGTGATGGAAGTGATGCTGATAAGCAGCAAGGCTATAACGAAGTGAGTTAATCGTTTCATAGTTTTTTAGTTACTCTGATACTTAAAACGTATTGCCTGATTGAGCCATCATGGGGCTTTTACGCCAAGTTGCTCAAGACTTGTTAGCCAGGCGGAAAAGTGCGGGCATTTGTTGCGAATGACATCCAGTCCGATGAGCTGAGCTACTTCTACTCCGACGACAGGTTTTGCAAATTTATAACTTGGGAATTGCTCAATAATGTGTTTGCTCGGCCCTTTCGTGTCATTTATTAACTCAGGCGTCTTAAGATCGGCGAGTTTTTGCAAAGCAGCAATTTTTTTATCGTCCCCAGGCTGGTTGTAATGCAAGCGCAAGTCAGATAGATCGGCAAAGAGGTAGGCCTCATACTCATGCAACTGTAAGTAAGGAATAAAGCGCGAGTCATTGATGTCTTGTTCAAATTGTCGTTCAAGAAATTCGATTCGCTTATATGGTATATGGCGTAGTTCTTCTGCTTTCTGTAGCCCCGGGAAATCTTTATATATTCGGAATAAATCAATCATCGTAGTAAAGAAGACACCTGGTCTCTTTACCTGCTTAAGAAAACGAATAATGTCATCCTTCATCGGCAAATAACTTCCGCCGCCGCCCCGATGTCCGTTCCCTTTCTTATTAGAAACGAGCACTGTCTTCTCAATCACCACACCCAAATTAGCTAAATGCGGACTCAATACATTGTGTGCAAATGTTTGTTCTGTTTGCCCTTCAGCAAATAAATAAAGACCGGTCATTAGTGAGGCCCTCCCCCAATGACATTCTTTTCCCACACTTCACCAAGACTGTATTCGTCAAGCCAACCCTCCAAGTCTACAGGGGCCAGCCGTTCGAATTGCGACGGTTTGCCTTCTCGATTTACAACAATCACGTCTTCAAGCTCAAAGTTATCGAGGAAAGAACTAGATTGAGTGCTAATGAAAACTTGTGTGTGATGCGATGCTTTGCCGAACATCGCAGCTAGGACGTTTAAGGCATACGGGTGAAGGCCAAGCTCTGGTTCATCTACAACAATAAGTCCTGGCAGTTCATCTTCTGGCTGCATTAGTAAGGTGACAAGACAGATGGCGCGCAAAGTGCCATCAGAAAATTGATGAGGACCAAATAACAAATTTGACCCTTTTTCCCGCCAGTTCAGAATAACATCCTTCTTGCTTGGACCGGCTGGCTCAAGATCAAAATCGTCGAAAAATGGGGCGATAAGTCGGATAGTTGTGACGATGCGCTGATAGGCCGAGCCGCCATTCTCATTACGTAGTCGCAGGAGGAATGCAGCTAAGTTGCCAGCATCCGGCATCAGCCAACGATTGTCATTGATGTAGCAGTATTGGCGAACTCGCGCTGTAGATGATGTATCGTGGAAGTGGTACACACGACATTGGTTTAACAAACGCCGAAGCACCTTGGCCACGACGTCACCTGTATCCGCCATTTCGCCGATTCGCGTTTCCTGATGCCCCGACCCCAACTGAACGACCTTAGGAGATTGGAAACCTGTTTGTTGAAAACGCAGCAACTCCTCAGCAAAAACAAGCGTATCCCCGGCAGCATAGAACAGGCGCATGGAATAAGTATCCATACCGTTATCAACCTCGAACTCCAATTGCGCCTCCAATTGTGGTGTTACCTTAGGGCCAAAGTGCAAAAGAGACTGAGCGCGCCCCGACGTACCAATATACTGCTGTAGGCGACCTGCCATCATCTCATTAAGCATTTTGAAGAATGAGATAAGATTGCTCTTGCCTGCTCCGTTTGCCCCAATCAAGACATTCAGTGCATGTAACTCAATTTCCATCTCTTTGATTGACTTGAATCCTTTTAGCGTCACGCGTCGCAACATAACTGGAATTTTCCCTCCGCAAGATAACTGCCACCGCGATTATGCGATGATGTCGCGCACTACATTGCCATATACATCCGTCAGTCGGAAATCCCGCCCGGCATACCGATACGTCAGCTTTTCATGATCGAGTCCCAACAGGTGCAGCACCGTTGCGTGCAGGTCGTGAATCGAAACCTGATTCTCTACGGCCTTGAAACCGAACTCATCCGTAGCGCCATAAGCAATGCCGGGTTTGACGCCGCCGCCCGCCATCCACATCGTGAAGCCATAAGGATTGTGGTCGCGGCCATTGCCTTTTTCAGACACGGGCGTGCGTCCGAACTCACCACCCCAGATGACGAGGGTGTCTTCGAGCAAGCC
>JABFSD010001012.1 GCA_013140935.1 Acidobacteriota bacterium | reverse complement strand
ATCAATACGCTGCCATTGCGAGACGCGGTGGTCGGATTCGCCGCGAGGTTTAGTTGCACTTCGCCGGAGCCGGTTGCGCCCGACCCACCGACGACGGTGATCCAATCGCTTTGGCTTTCGGCGCGCCACGAGCAGGTATTCGCCGAGGCCGTCACTGTCACCGCGATGGTCGCAGTCGCTGGCGGCAAAGTATTGGTACGCGTATTTACCTCAAAGCGGCAGGCCAGGCTTACCAGATCGCGTGCATAAATGCCTTGATCGTTGAGCGTAGCCACCAAGCCTTGCGTGGGCGTCGCTCCTAACAAGATTGCCTGTGAATAAAAAGTAGTGGGTTGAAAAATGAAGCCGAAGAATCCGCCTCGGCGTAAGCCTGCGTCTGCCGGATTCCACGTCGCACCTTTATCAGTGGAGACCCACACAGGGGCTTGCGGCAATTGAACGGGGAATCCGACACCGCTGACCACGCCGAAGCCATTATTTCCCGGGCCAAGCGCCAACATGCCTTGTTGCGTTACCAGGATTTGTGCGAAATCGGCGGGGACGTTCGGGCTTATTTGCACTTGCGCCCATTGCGCGGTGTTCAAGTCATAGCGCAACGCGACATTCGGCGTGGTAAGGCCAAAGCCGATGAAGGTCGGATCAGTCGGCACACCGAGGATGGCATAAAGCGTCGTGCCGTCGAGGGCCAACGATTTCGGTTCGAGCATCTTGCCCGTGCTGCCGTCGGTCGGCAGTGCCACGTTGAGCGAAGTCCACAACGCGCCGTCATTCGTCGAACGATAGATGCCTTTGTCAGTCGCCACATAAATCGCGGTGTTGGTCGCCAACAGATCGTGTATGCGGCGACTCGCGCCCAGTCCTTCATTGGCCGCCTGCCACTGATCGCGTCCGTCACGGCGAATCAAACTGAATACGCCGCTCGCTTGCGTACCGACGAATACCATACGGTCGTTCGCGGCGATGGTGGTGAGTGATTGATTCGTGAGGCCGGTGCTGAGGTTCGTCCAGGAATCGCCATTGTTGCCAGAAAAATGCACGACGCCGCTGCGGCTGGCGGCCCACAGCGTTTGGCCTTGCGTCGCGAGATCTATCACGAAGGCATCTGTGAGTCCCTCGCTGACGCGCCGCCACACGGCTGGCACCTGATTGGGCCGCAGGAATACGCCCGACGGCGTCGCCACATAAGCGCCTGCGTTGTTATAGGCGAAGGCCGTAAAAAAAGCCGCCGTGCCGAAACGTGCATTGAGCGAAGTCCAACTGTCGCCGCGATTCGTCGAAGTGAAAAGATCGCCGCCGCTGCCTGCGATTAACGTAGTGCCATTCGCCGCCATCACCGTCGCATTGCCGCGTAATCCGTTGCTGACTGATACCCACATGGCTCTCGCGGCTTCGGTGCGAGAGACGCCTCGGTCGGTCGCGGCATACAAATCAGTGCCGTGGGCAAAGAGTTGGTTGATATTCAGCGAATTGAGTCCGTCGTTAAAGGCGAGCCAACGGCTCATCGGTTCGTCCCAGACGAATACGCCGCGCAGTTGTGCGGAACCAGTAGCGCCCGGCTCTATCGCTGAGGCGAAGACCCGTTCACCGACAATCGCCATCGTAGTAACGACTGCCGCATTCGGAATGCCCTGATGGACGCGCGCCCAGCTTTGCCCGCCGTCGGTCGAACGATAAACGCCGCGCGCAGTGGATACCCAGCTCACGCCGTTGCGTACGCTATAAGCGTAAGCGTAACCGGGCAGCCCTTGATTGAGCGGCGTCCAGCTATCGCCTTTGTCGGTCGAAACGAAAAGTCCATTATTGAAAGTGAGCGCATAAAGCCGGTCGGCTTCGGTCGTCAGGAAGCAGCTCAACGGGTTGCTGGGAAAGCCTACGTTGGCGGCTTGCCAGCGTTGTCCGCCGTCGGTCGAACGATAAACGCCCAAGCGCGTCCCGACGAAAAGCGTATTTTCCAACGCGGCGAAACTCGCAGGCAGCGCGAGTTCCGGCAAGCCGGTGCCGCGCTTTTGCCACGTGCGTCCGCTGTCTGACGAAGCCCACACGCTCTCACTGGCGGCGGCGAAGAGTTGTCCTTGATTGAAAAACAGTGCGGTGGTTTGCGCATCTTGCGGGCCGCCGGTCGGCGACCATACCGTCACGGGCGCAGGCACGCCTTGCGCAGCGACTGAGGTTGAGGAACGCAACTGCCAACCAACGATTCCGAGAAAAAAGACACAAATGAATACGGCAAAGGCGGACGAGTAACGGGAACGGATCATAAACATCTCCTGTGGCAAAAAGTGTTGAGGCACCGTAACGAAGTTCAGCAAAACAAGCGAGCCATTGTGGTGATCTGTCAGTAAGTGCCGCGTTGAACGCCACGTGTTGCGATTGGTTGCACAAGTTGCGCGACAGCGGCGTAATTTAATTTCAACTGCGTCGTCGAACCGCTACGTTTTATGGCGCGCGAATTGGTTCTCATCCAGAGCGCGTTGCATCTGACCGGCGCACGTTACACGAGGCTTGCCACGATGCCGCTAACAAGCGGCTAACCCCTCTTAAATTTCACTATCCACAGAACTTGACTTCGGTGCTATACTCCGCCCGCTTTTGCTTTGGCATTCAGTAGTATCCGATGCTCGTTCCCATCGTCATTGCCCGTTACATCACTTGCGCATCCCCGCCAGATAGCGCTCAAAAATAGAAACCGATACCAAGAACCACCATGAACACGACGAGCCGACGCGGAGAGTTACACCTGAGAAACGACGAACAGGTCAAAGTGTTCGCCCTCGAAGCCGCCCGCTTCACGATTGGACGCGGCCCTGAAAATTCGCTGTGCTTGCCCCACGGCGTTGTGTCGCGGTTGCACGCCGAGATCGTCCGGCTGGGAGACGATTACATGCTGCGCGATCTGGGTTCGACCAACGGCAGCTTTGTCAATAGCGGGCGCGTGAGCGAACAAATGCTCAACGACGGCGACCTGTTGCGCTTCGGCCACGGCGGCCCTGAACTTGATTTCGTTTTGGTCGTCACGTCGGGGATGTTGTATGCCGAACCGGCTACCGAACGGCATCCGAAAAGTACCACGACCAATTTGATCGAATCGTTGTCAGGCCGTGTGATGCCCACTGACCCCAGCGACGAAGCCAACACGCGCCGCGTACTCGCCGAAGCCCATCTCAATCAAGGCCAACCCGCGCGCGCGTTAGAGATGCTCGACAAATACGCCCAACCCAGTGCGCTCGATAAACTCTCGACTCCTTACCGCGCTTCGGTGTTGTTGTGGCTGGGGCGCTCTTATATCGAAGCCAAGCAATACGACCTGGCGCTCGAAACGCTGATGCAGAGTCTGGGGAATTACGCCGAAGTGAATGACGAAGCGGGCGGCGCGGAAGTCCACGCCTCGCTGGGACGCGCGCTCATCGGCAATGGCGAGTTGCTGGCGGGGCGTGATCACTTGCAACGCGCTACGCTCGCGGCGCGGCGCGCGGGCAATGCGCGTTTGCTGGCCGATGCGCATTACCTGTTAGGCAAGGTCGAATGGAAAGAAGGCGATTTTGAAGGCGCGCGTTATCACTGGTTGCGCGCCGCGCGGCTGGCTGAAACCACGACCGATGCGGTCTTGCGCGCGCGCGTCAAGATGCAGGAAGCCTTTGTGCTTTACGCCGAAGCCCGGTTGAAAGAAGCCGTTCCGCTTTATCAGGAAGTCATCGAGCAGTTCAAGGAACTCAAGCACGTACGCTTGCTGGTCAAGGCTTACAGCGGGCTGTCGCGCGTTCACGCGCGGTTGGGTTCGTGGGGCGCGGCGGCGCGGCTGGTGGATGAACGTCTGCAACTTGCCGAAGCCGAGAAGCTCGCCAAAGCCGAAGCCCTCGCTTACACCGATCTGGCCGAACTCAAACTCTATCAGGGCGACCTGGGCGAAGCGCGCAAGGCGATTCAAAACGCCATCGCCAAGCACGGTGATTCGATTTACGCCCGCACGCAACGCGTGCTCGGACGCATCCATCTGGCTTCCGGCGAACGCACGCAGGCCATTGAGGAGATCGAAAAAGGACTCGCCACCGCCCGCGAAAAAGGCGCGCTCGAAGAACAGGTCTTGTGCGAACTCAAACTTGCCAACATTTATCTCGATCAAAAAGAATTCGATAAGGCTGTGACTTACATCACGTCGGCAGAAATGAGTACGTCGCTCGATCCTTCGCTGGGACTGGCGGGGCGGGTGATTTTTACGCGCGCCAATCTTTATGCCGCGCAAAAACACAACGCCGAAGCCAATCGCGGTTATGCGCAAAGCCTCTCGATTTTTCAAAGCATCGGCGACGTTTATCGCACCGGCCAATGCGAAGCCGCCATCGGCGAATTGCGATTGCAAACCGGTCGGCTCGAATCGGCGCGCGCCCACTTTGAACGCGCGCAAGCCATCTTTGCCAAACTGGGTGCGACCGGCGAATTGCACCGCATCGAAGCGCGGCTCACCGCCGGGTTGCTGGTGAGCGTGCAAGGCGCATTAACGCAAACCATGCCGAACGCATCGAAAACGGCCTTTCTCTCACTGGCGCGCCCGGCGGCGGAAAAAGGCGCGACCGCCATGCTGACGACGCCGCAAACCATCCTGCTCGCCATCGGACAAGGCGAACTCGCCGATCTGATGGGACGCGGATTGGAAGCCGAGAATTACGTGGTCGAGCGCGTGCAGGACGGCAAGACCGGGCTGGCGATGGTCATCGGCAAAGAACGCAATTTCAGTCTGTTGATTCTCGACGCCCTGCTCGAATTCAAATCCGGCTTCGACGTATGCCGCGAACTGCGCAAGGCTAAATTGGAAACCCCGGTCATTTTGCTCGGCAGCCGCCACGGCATCGAAGACAAAATCGAAGCTCTGCAAGCCGGCGCAGACGATTTCTTGAGCAAACGCAATCTGGTGTTTGAAGAATTACTCGCCAAGATGGAGGCGCTCTTGCGATAGACAACGGTTGCAGCAGGATGTAGCGCGGATTACTAATCCGCGCTACCTCGTAGAACCCACTGAAAACCATGAAAATCATCATTATCGGAGCAGGCCGCGTTGGATTAGGCGCACTGGGCGTCGGCCTTGCGTTACAAGGCCACGAACTCGTATTCGCCGCACGGCGCGATGAACTCGTGCAAACCATCAACGCCAACGGTTATGACGTACTCACCAAAGGCGCGACCGAGTCCAAGCTCGAAGTGCGCGGCGTGCGCGCCGTCAAAATGCCGGGCGCTGATTTCGCAGCGGAACTCAAAGACGCCGATCAGGTTTATACGTCGGTGCGGCCTGACAACCTGCCCTGGATCGCGCCCGTGATCGCCGAAGCTTTACTCCATCGCGTGCAGGAAAAAGTCACCAAACCGCTCGACGTATTCTGTTGCGAGAATTTGAAGAATGCCGGTTCGCAACTCGAACGCTTGATCTTCACCGCGTTGCCGTTTCAATACGCGCAAGAGGTGCAAGACCGCGTAGGCTTCAACGCCGCCATCTCTGACCGCATCGTGTCAGGACAGGAAGCCGACACCAGCGGACGCCAAGTCATTACGGCGGATGCGGCGGGCGATGTGTTGTTCGATACGCTGCAACTCAAAGGCGATTTCGACGCGCTGCCGCCCTTCAAGGGCATTGATAACTTTCCCGCTTCGATGGAAGAGAAACTTTATGTACTCAATTGCGGCCACGCTGTTTGCGCTTATCTCGGCGCGCAGAAAGGTTACACCTACATTCACGAAGCGATGGCCGACAAAGAGATCAACGCAGCCGTCGTAGGCGCGATGCTCGAATCGCAACGCGCGCTGGCAGGCAAGCACGGACGCGCGTTGCATTACGCGGCAATGATTCAAGACATTCTGACCAGTTTCTCAAACGCCGCCCTGATGGACACCATTACCCGCGTAGGCCGCGATCCCATTCGCAAGCTGCAAGCCGACGACCGGCTGATCGGCCCGATCAAACTGGCTTTTCGTTACGGCATTGAAACCACCAATCTCATGAAAGGCTGCGCCGCCGCCTTTGCCTTTAAGCCCGCCAACGATCCGCAAGCCGCCGAATTGCAAAAGATCATCAGCGAAAAAGGCATTGATCACGCACTCGATTACATCGCGCAATTGCGCGCGTGGAATCCGATTGCGCAAATGATTCGCAATGAGTATCGGCAACTTACGGCTTGAGCGCGCACTGGTTCAATGGGAGTGATGGGAGTTATGAGAGTGATGGGAATGCGTTTTTTCCCATCACTCCCATCGCACTTTCATTGCACCGCCACTCTCAACACATTCGCCGCTTTGCCGTCCACTGTCAGCGTAAGGTCAATCTCGCCACGACCGGCCAGCGCACGCGGCAGGGCGACGTTGAGTTGATCGAGTCCGATGAACGAGCCTTGCGCTCCGGCGTAAAGCGTCTCTGCATTCACGCCGCCGATGACGATGCCGACCGAACTCAGCGAAACGCGGTAGCGCAACCCCGTACCGAACAAGACTAAAAATACGCGTTCGGTCGCCGGCCCAAGATTGAGCGGTTGTGCGACAAACTGATTGCCGTCGAAACGCGCCAACGGTTCATAGCTTTGCGAACCGTCGGCCTTGACCCGCAACGCCAGCCCAGTC
>JABFSD010001110.1 GCA_013140935.1 Acidobacteriota bacterium | reverse complement strand
CCGTGTCGTTGATCCACGCCGGATTGTCAGGCAGCGTGTGGCGCGTGAAATGAAACGGCGCGCTGTTCGTTCCGCCGGAATTCTTTTCCTGCACTTCGACCGCAAAGCCGCTTGCGGCGCTATCGGCGCGCGCATCAGCCGCCCACGCACAAATCGTGTAAGTCGTATTCGGGCACAGCCCCGTGATCGTCTGTTCGTTGCAAGCGTCGTCGCTCGTCTCGGTCGTGCCGCTCGAAAAAGTATAAAAATAGCGGCTGCCCGAATGTGCGTTCGTGCTGTTGACCCAATAGTTATTGCCTTTGGTCGTGTCGGTAGACTTGATCCAATTCGTCGGCGTATTCGCGGCGATATTGGTCATGATCGTCGCCGTGCCGCCTGCGAAAGGGTTAATCAGCGTCCCCGTCATCGTGCCGCTCTCGATGCCTGCGTTTTGCAGCCGGTTATCGGGGCACGAAGCCACCGCCGCCGCCGTCGTAAAACCAATGTCGTATCGGTGATTGTTGAAACCCGGCGTGCCCGTCGTCAGATTGATCGTCGGATAGTTGCCCACGCCAATCGCGCCGCCCGGCGTCGGCAACGTCGCGTCTGAATCGCGCTGATCGAGCGCCGCACCGGCTACGTCATTGGCCGTCAGAAACAAGCCGTTCAGCGGATTGCCCGTCGCATAGTTCGTCGCGTTGTCGAGCGCGATGCGATAAGCCGTTTCATACAAAAGGCCGTTGCCGCTGTCATTGACTTGGCCGATGTTGTCGCCCGTGTTGCTGTCGTTCACGCCCGGCGTCGAAGTGAAGTAATACTCGCCGTTCGCGTTAGTCACCGCCGTGCCGACCAGCGTCGCGCCGCGATAAAGCCGCACGGTCACACTGGCAATGACGGCTTCGCCCGCGTCCTGCACGCCGTTTGAGTTGGCATCGCGCCACACGCGGTTGCCGAGTTCGAGCGGCGGCGCGGCGACCAGAGCTTCTACGTCACCCAAGCCGTTCGCCTTGCCATAAGTCACCGACGCAGGCGGCGTGCCCGCATAATCGCCCGATTCATAAATCGTATAGCCGCCGTTCGCCGTCACCGTCGCCAGCGTAGAGTTGTCGGCATTGATGCCTTCGCGCCGCCCGGTCGCGTTATCGAGCCGCACATATCCGCCGCTGTAATCATCAATCGGGTCCATCGCGGTCATCAGCACCGACGACTTGCCCGCCACTTGCACCAAACCGCCTTGCGCGATTTCCCAGTGGAAGCCGCCGTTATTAACCGTCGTATCCCACGCGTCGTTGATGCTCCAAATATCCCAATTGTAATGCTCAGGCGAAGTCGCACCGCCCGGCCCTGAATTGACCAAGCCGCCAGAGGTCGCGCATCCGCCGCTGCCTTCGAGCGCAAAGGCGCTGCCCGTCCAGCAGGCGCGCAAAATATCGCCCGCTGACGTACCCCATGTGGTGAACGCATCGGTCGAACGAAAGCGTTGCGCCGAACCCGTCTGATCGCCGAAACGATCACGAAAGCCCAGCACCATCGCCTCGCCGTCGAATTCGAGGTCGGTCAACATCGGTTGCGGATAGCCGATTTCATTGCCGCCCGTGCGCGCATAAGGCACCGCCAGCGGATCAGCCACCCACGGACGCCACGTGCTCGCAAATGCCGAACTGTTCGCAGCTTGAATGAAGGCCTGCCGCGTGAAGCCCAATGGCACGGTCAGTTGCAACACGAACGTCGCACCCGGATTCGTCGCCGGATTCGGATCGAACGAATGCACGAACGCCTGCGCGCTGCTTTCATCTACTGAACCGATCCACAACTTGTTTTTGTGCCACGCTAAAGCAAACGGACGATGCCGTCCCGCGCCCGTCGCATCGGGCGTCGCCCATGAATTAATCAGCGTCGAACTGCTCGGCACACCGCTGGCAACGTTGATGGCATAAACGCGCCGGTTGAAAAGATTCATGGCATAGAGCGTCTTTTGATCGCCCGACATATCGAGGTCGCCAAGCGAACGTTTGCCTACGCCGTCATAACTCGCGTTGCTCGCGCCGATGTCATAAACCACGCCGCCCGACTGGGCGAAATCGTGCGCATCAGCGCCCGCCACATTTGCCGTGCCGGTCAACGTGTCTAGATCAATCACGCCGAGTTGCGCGCCCGTGCGGTCATAAACATAAATCGCATCAGGCCCGTTCGGCCCATAACCCGAATAACGTTTGTGAAAAGCACCCGCATAAAAACGATTGCGCGTGCCCTGCCACGCTACGCCATAAGTCGCGCCGATGGCGCTGGTGTTGGCGAGCTTCACGCCCAGATAGCTGCCGTTCGGCGTCGTACCGGTAAAATGATGCCCCGTTGCATCGTGCGGCACGCGCACCAACGCCGGATCGTTCGCCGCCGCGCCGTTAAATTCCCCATAAACAAAGCACGTCGTCACCGTGTCAGGATTGGCCTCGACTGCGAATTTCGCCGGATCAACCAAGCCCAGATTGGCGTTCGTTATCGCCGCACCCGTCACGAACTGCACGGTCGTGCCCGACCCTGTGCCGCGCGGCCCGCTCTGCAAATAACTCAACGCCGACGGCAAGGTGAATTCCACCCGATAAGGCCCGGTTCCCGCGTTGGTCGTCGTGATCGAATAGTTCCCCGTGCTGCCGGTCGTGACCACGCCGCCCGTCGTGACGTTCGCGCCCGTCGAATCGTAAGCGCGCACTTCGACACCCGACACGCCCGGCTCATGTGCGCCGTCGTCCACGCCGTCGCCGTCGTAATCGCGGAACACGTTGCCGCTGATCGTGCTGGCAAAGGCCAATGACGGCATGCCCAACTTGGCGGCAAAATAGTTGCTGCCACGCGCGAACGAATTCACCACGCTCTCGCGCAAGCCCGCTGCCTGCGTGTTACTCATCCAGGCGAATAACACCAGCGTCACCAGCCCGGTAACTAATCCGAGTCGGATAATTTCGCGATTGAGTTTCTTTTTATTATTCGAAGCGTTGTGTGCGGTTTCAGTTTGGGGTTGTTTGAACATACGTCGGAGGAGAGCCAGCATCTTATTTCTATCTATCACTGTTTGCGTTTGAGCTAGTGGTTAGTTACCTGCGATTAAACAGGGCTACGCCCACCTCACGCATCCCGTGAGCTTATGGCACCAAAGAGCGAGTAACTAAAAAAATGAGTCGCTGAAAATAACTGACACGCAGGATGTAACTACACCTGGCGGAAACCTAGCGCCGCCGCAGTCAGGCGAACCGCAGGCGTTGCGCTTATTCAGAGATTCAGCTTTAGGGGATAGGGATTTCCGAATAACAGGCGGGATGAGTTATTCGGGTATCGCAAAAAGAACGTTTCACCGGTCGCTGAAGGCCGATCTCTTCATAGTTGATCGCGCGCTGACCGTGAATAACTAAATCATTGCCACGTCCCAAGAGCGATAAGCAGGGAAGGTAAGACGTAACAATATCTACCGAGAGGTTATGAGTTCGCTGGTTAAACAGCGAGGGGATTTAGCGTGACGAAAAAGGATTAGCGGGGATGGGGAGAAACCTAAGCTTGAGATGCTTAGGAATGTGAGAGGGAAACTTCTCAAATGCGGGCGGATATTAGGGAGGCTTCCTAATTTGGTCAAGAAAATAATACACAGTGATCGAATTTCTCCTACATAGCGCGAGAAAAAACACCTAAGCTCATCGTGCAGCTTGAATACAAAGGTTCGGTTCTTGCGCCGCCTATGGGTGACGGCTAGAATCCCGCTTCTTTTTCGGCAGGCATCCCGCAAGCATTATGACCAAACCTCTGAATTCACTTTCCGTCGAGCTTTCCGATCAATTGCGTGACCGCTTGCGCCGCTTGCTCGTCCGCGTGGATGAGTTGCGCTCGCTCACCCCACAACCCGGCGCGTGGATTCCGCCCATAGACGTGTTTGAAGCCGAAGACGCCATTCTCGTGCGCGTCGAGTTGCCCAGTGTCGCGGCTTCACACTTGCGCGTCACCTTGCGTGATAGCCTGCTCAAAATCGAAGGCCGCAAAGAGGCCGAAGCGCCCGCCAACGAAGCAACCCCAGACAGCGAACGCCCTACGCGCTTTCTCTGTCTCGAACGCGAGTACGGCGCGTTCTCATTGACCGTCGCCATCAAATGGCAAGTAGACATAGACCGCATCAACGCGCGGCTCACCGCAGGCGTCCTGAACGTTCGCCTGCCCAAAGCCGCTGCGGGCGGACGCGAGATCGTTATTCCAATAACTGAGGAGTAGTTGTCATAGTTATGCAGAAAGAAAATTTAGCCCCGAATGAACACAAATTTTCACGAATCAATCATTGTCTTCGTGTTAATTCGTGGAATTCGTGGCTAAATTCTTTGGTTCTTGCGTAACTTCTATTGATAACCGACCAAATGAACAACCACGAACCCGAAGAAAAAATTTCTCTGATTGATAACGGCGACGAGCAGTTAAAGATTCCTGAGAACCTGCCGGTGCTGCCTTTGCGCGACATCGTGATTTTTCCGTTTATGATCGTGCCGCTGTTTGTCAGCCGCGAGCGTTCGATTCGCGCGGTAGATCAAGCCCTCTCGGAAAACCGCATGATCATGCTGGCCGCGCAGAAAGACGTGAATAACGAAGAGCCGGGCGCGGGCGACCTTTATGACACGGGTACGGCGGCGATCATTATGCGTATGCTCAAGCTGCCCGACGGACGCATTCGCATTCTCGTGCAAGGCATTTCGCGCGCGCGCGTCAATTACCTCGAAGACTCGCCCGAATACCTCAAAGCCCACATCGAAACCCTCACCGAAGAACCCGCGCCCGAAGGCCTCGAACTCGAAGCCCTCACGCGCAACGTGCGCGCTTCGGTGGATAAAGCCGTCTCGCTCGGAAAAAACATTTCGCCCGAAGTGCTGACGATTATCAATACGGTCGAAGACCCCGCGCGCCTCGCCGACCTCGCCGTCTCGAATCTCGAACTCAAAGTCGAAGACGCCCAGAGCGCCCTCGAAATCATCGAGACGATTCCGCGTTTGCGCCGCGTCAATGAATTGCTGCAAAAAGAATTGGAAGTCCTCACCGTTCAGCAAGAGATCAACACGCAGGCCAAAGGCGAAATTGATCGTTCGCAGCGCGAGTTTTATTTGCGCCAGCAACTCAAAGCCATTCAATCGGAACTCGGCGAAGGCAACGAACTCGCCGAAGACATCACGCAATACCGCGAGAAAATGGAGAAGGCCAAAGCCTCTAAAGAAGTGCTGGAAGAAGTTGACCGCCAACTCAAGAAACTCGAACGCATGCATCCCGACGCGGCTGAAACGGCTACGTTGCGCAACTGGCTCGACATCATGGTGGCGCTGCCCTGGTCGAAACATTCCAAAGAGAATCTAGACCTCAAAAAGGCGCAAGAGATTCTCGACGCCGATCATTACGGCTTAGAGAAAATCAAAGAGCGCATCATCGAAGCGTTGGCCGTGCGCAAGATCAAAGACAAACCCAAAGGTACGATTCTCTGCCTCGTCGGCCCGCCCGGCGTAGGCAAGACTTCGCTCGGACGTTCGGTCGCCCGTGCCATCAATCGCAAGTTCGTGCGTTTGTCGCTAGGCGGAGTCCACGACGAAGCCGAGATTCGCGGCCATCGGCGCACTTATGTCGGTTCTATGCCCGGACGCATCATTCAATCCATTCAACAAGCGGGCACGAATAATCCGCTGATCATGTTGGACGAAGTTGACAAGGTGAATTCAGACTATCGCGGCGATCCGTCATCGGCGTTGCTGGAAGTACTCGATCCCGAACAAAACTTTTCCTTCCGCGACAACTATCTAGGCGTGCCTTTCGATCTGTCGAATGTGATGTTCATGACGACGGCGAATTTGCTCGAAACGATTCAGCCCGCCTTGCGCGACCGCATGGAAATCATCCGACTGTCGGGTTACACCGAAGAAGAAAAGCTGCAAATCATCGTGCGCCACATCCTGCCCAAACAGCACGAAGAGAACGGCATCAAGCCCGAACATCTGGCGATTGATGAGGCGACGTTAAAGACTGTGATTGCGCGTTACACCCGCGAATCGGGCTTGCGCCAACTCGAACGCGAAGTCGGCAAAATCTGTCGCAAAGTCGCGCGCCGCGTCGCCGAAGGCGAGACCTCGCAAGTCGTCGTCTCTAACCAAAACCTCAAAGACTTTCTCGGCGTCACGCAAGTCGAACCCGACGAAATGCTCAAGCACGATCAAATCGGCACGGTCACGGGTCTCGCCGTGACTTCGGTCGGCGGCGACATTCTCTTTATCGAAGCCATCACGATGGCGGGCAAAGGCGCATTGAGCGTGACCGGAAAACTCGGCGACGTGATGAAAGAATCCGCTTCGGCGGCGTTTTCTTACGCGCGCGCCAACGCTTCGACACTCGGCATTGACGCTGAGGTATTCACGACCAAAGACATTCACATTCACATTCCCGAAGGCGCTACGCCGAAAGACGGCCCTTCGGCCGGTATCACGATGGCGACGGCGCTGGTGTCTGCTTTATCGAATCGCCCCGTCCGCCGTGACGTAGCGATGACCGGCGAAATCACGCTGCGCGGCAAGGTGCTGCCCATCGGCGGCGTGAAAGAAAAAGTGCTGGCGGCTTATCGTGCGCAA
>JABFSD010000421.1 GCA_013140935.1 Acidobacteriota bacterium | reverse complement strand
TGCGTAGCCTGTGCGGCTTCGGGCGCAGTCGGAAACGTAGCGATGACGTTGCGCAAGGCGTTAACGCCTTCTTCGCGGCGTTCGAGTTGCAACAGCAATACGCCTTTTTTGAAAAGTGCGCTGGGCGTTTTGTCGCCGCGCGGATAATTCGTCAAACAACGGTCATATTCAGCCAACGCTTCCTGCTGGCGGTTCAGCGCGAAAAAGCTCTCGGCCACCATGAACTGCGCATTGTCAGCGGCTTCGGTCTGGCCGTAAGCCTCAAGGTAGCGGCGAAAATTCGTAATCGCCTGTTCATATTTGCCCGCCGAAAATTGCTGAAAGGCGAATCCGTAAAGCTGATCGGGACTGTTGATCGTGGGCGGAGCTTCAGGCTGTTTTTCGCGCTCCTGCCGTTCCTGCTTTTCGCGGTTGCGCTCTTCGTCAGCACGGCGCTGATTGGCTTCGATGGTTTCGCGCAGCGCGTTGATCTGTTGATTGATTTGATTGAACCGCTGATCGCTATTGCCCATCTTTTCAGAAATCTGACTCAGCCGTGAAGCCGTCCCCGCCAGATTATTCGTCTGCGCCGTATTACTCGATTTGATCTGATCGTCAATCGCTGTCATCAGCCGCGTATTCGCTTCGGCGCTGTCAGCCATACGTTGCAACAACGCAGTGGTTTGCCCCTGCGATTTGTCTATGGATTCCTGCAAGTCGCGCAATTGGCGTTGCAAGACAATTACTTCGCCTTGCAGCTTGATAATCAGGTCGCGGTCGCTGACCACGGCAGAACTGGCTCCGAGCGAGACTACTGCCATCACGCCCGCGAAAAACCACGGCAAGTATTTGGAAAAATTCTGTTTCATAGTCTTAATCCCAGTGAAAGAAGATGTGACAATGGATCGAACAAGGGGTTTTGAACGCGGGCAGTATAGTCGCTGAAATACGGTGCGTAAATGGTGCATACTCGCATAGGTTGTACCGCTGTGAACTCAAAGAAACGGAGCTTGGCTGGGCGGCTGGGATAAAGCCTATGAATGCCATTAAAGAGTGATGCTAATTTTTTCGTAACCACACACTCAAGCAGTTGGTGGACGGAAAAAGTTGGTTGTATGCTAGAAAGCATGAACGCAACACTAAACGAACGAATCGCACCAGAGATTGTGAATGCCATCATTGCCCAAGCTACTGCGCGAGGCCTGTCGGTTAATGACTATTTGCGCCAAGCTTTGGGATTGAACGGGCAGTCTCAGAAACAGGCAATTGTTGAACTTCCGACACCACCACAACCACGCAATGAAGCAATGTTTGCCGTGTTGCAACGAAGTGCGGAGCGGATGAAAGATGTTCCGGTGACAGGTTCGACGGAAGAAACTCTCAAACAGATTCGAGAAGCCAGAGCAGGAGCGATGTGGGGATATGAGCCAACCGATACTGACGACTAGCGCCGGAGCCGTCGTCATTGATGCCAACATTCTCGTAGCCATTTGCGCCAAAGAGCCGGGCGAGCTTACGGCCAAAGCGGCGCTGGATGATTACACCACCAAAAACTGGGCTTTTTATGCGCCCGGCGCGATTCTGACCGAAGTGCTGTTTATTCTTTGCCGCAAGCTGCAAAGCGGCGAGATAGACACGGCTAAACACAAGAAAGCGGTCGAAGATTTCAACGATTACATGTCCGCCATCTCGCCTTCGCCAAATGGCGACATTCGTTTCATTCTGCGCAACGAAGAGATTCGCAGCGGTTATAGTTGTCTTACTTCCGCTGATGCCTTTTATCTGGCCCTAACCGAAGACCTCTCCAGGAACAGTCCCGCTGAATTTCTCACGTTTGATAAACGCACGGTCAACGTTGCCGCGAACAACGCGCCGACAGTGAAGGTCAATCTTCTGCCTTCATAAAATTTCTTTGTCCGTCTTGCGGCTGGCGCTGAGAGCAGGGCATAATCCGCCGCAGATTTCATCTAAGAAACAAAGACCTTCAACTCACTCTGGATTGGTAAAGAACAACATCTAGCTTTAGCCGTTCTGCTCAGGCGAACTGCCCAACTATGCTGAAACTGCTCAACATCTCTAACCTCGCTGTCGTAGACAAACTTCAACTCGAATTCTTTCCCGGCCTTAACGTACTCAGCGGAGAAACCGGTTCAGGAAAATCCATCATTATTGACGCGCTCAGTGTCTTGTTGGGCAAACGCATAGCGACAGACCTGATTCGCACGGGCGAAAGCCGCGCTTATATCGAAGGCGTATTCGACATCGCGGGGAATACGCCGCTGCTCGCCGTGCTGGAAGAAGCGGGCGTCGAACTCGACGAAGAAGAAATCGTCATCAAGCGCGAACTCGTCACCACCGGACGCGGGCGCACTTTCGTCAACAATCAAACCGTGACGACGAGCTTGCTCAAGGCCATTCAACCCCACGTACTCGACATTCACGGGCAAGGCGACCAACAGAGTTTACTAGCGTCTGATAACCACTTGCGATTGTTTGACGGATATATTGGCGCGGCGGAGAAGCGGGCGGTGGTCGAGGGACTTTATGACGAGTTGCTGGCGATTGTTCGCGTGTTCGAGCGTTCGCGGCAGAGCGAATCTGAACGGCTGCAAATGCTCGACGTGATTCTTTATCAGATTGGCGAGATCGAAAAAGCAGCCGTTAAAGTTAATGAAGACGTTGAGCTTGAGACGGAACGTAAGCTCTTAGCCAACGCCGAACACCTCGTCACGCTGGCGGGCGAATCGCACGCGCGGCTCGATGGCGAGAACGAATCCATTCTCGCGCAAATCAATGCGGTGCAACGCCGTTTAGGTGACTTGGCTGAGATGGATAAGAGCTTCGCACCTTATCTCGAACAGCTTGCGACGGCGAAATACACGCTCGCAGACCTGGCGTTTTACTTGAGGGATTACGGCGACGGCATTGATGTGTCACCTGAGCGTTTGCGTCTCGTCGAAGACCGCCTCATCGAACTTGATCGCCTCAAGCGCAAGTATGGCGGCACGCTCGACTCGGTCATCGAAACTTACGAGACGCTCTGCAACAAACGCGAAGACCTGCAATTCAGCGAAGAGCGTTCAGAAAAACTGAAAGTCGAGTTTCGGCAAAAGCTGAAACAGTATGAATCCGCCGCCAAAAAACTCAGTCAGTTGCGGCAATCCAAAGTCGCAGAGTTTGAAAAAGCCGCCGCCGTCGAACTCTCACAAGTTGCTTTAGAGAATGCACGTTTCACGTTGCGCTTTAGCCCACCGCCCACCAACGATTGGAGCGATTGGTTAAGGCAAATGCTCGAACTGCCTGACCTGCCGCCGGTTCATCGCAATGGCAAAGAGTTGCTGGAGTTTTATTTCACCGCCAACAAAGGCGAAGAGCAGCGTCCGTTGAGCGAAGTCGCTTCGGGCGGTGAGCTTTCGCGGCTGATGTTGATCTTGAAAACGATCACCGCGCCTACGCAATTTCCCCGTACTTTGATTTTCGATGAAATAGACACAGGCATCGGCGGGCGCGTCGCTGACGCCGTAGGGTTGCGATTGCAACGTCTTGCCAAAGTGAATCAAATTCTTTGCATTACCCATCAGGCTCAGGTGGCGCGTTACGCCGACACGCATCATTTGGTCAATAAAGAAATTGCCAACGAACGCACGCGCACGACCGTCGCAAAACTCAACGACACAGGCCGCGTAGAAGAACTCGCACGCATGCTCGCCGGACAAGACATCACCGTCACCGCGCGCAAACACGCCCGCGAAATGTTGAAAGCGAAATAGCTTGTTGGCCTCAGCCGATGCGCTGACCAATGCGCTCGCCATACCGTACGATGGTTTCGATGCCTTGCTTTGAATACATCGCGATGTCTTCATCCATCTGCACTCGCCCTGCTTGAAACAACAAAATCGAAGTCGAACCGCCGAACTCGAAATAGCCTTTTTCATCGCCGCGCCGCATCGCGCCGCCATCGCGTTGATGTTGGATGACGCGGCCTACGCTGGTAGCGCCCACGTCAACGTGTAGCACATCGCCGAAATTGCGCGTATGCAATACGCAAAACTCGCGTTGGTTTTCAGGGAAGATGTTCAGGTTCTTCCACAACGCCAGCGGATTGACGCTGCGATAGAAACCGTTGATGACGCGCACTGCGCTTTGTTCGCCATCATCAACGTAACCGAACCGATGGTAATCAACCGGCGCAAGGCGAAAGACGAGACATAAGCCATTCACATATTTTTCAGCCAACGTTTCATCACGCAATAAATCTGTCACGGTGAACGCACGACCTTTGACCGGAATCACGGTTCCGCGTTCGATGGGATAAGCGATCAAGCGCGAGTCGGCGGGCGAAATCAGATGCGACGGTTCACGATTAATCGGACGCGCCGTAGGGTTGAGTTGGCGAATGAAAAAGTCGTTGAAGCAGGTAAACGACTCTACGGGGCGAGCGATTTCGTTAGTGTTGATGTTGAACTGCTCGATGAAGGGTTTGATCTTCGCGCGCGAAGCAGGGCTGTGCATACGGCGCGCAGTGGCATCCGTTACCCAGCGATGCTTGAGAACGGCTTCGGTCAGCCAGAAACCGAGGCGCGTACAGTAAAGGAATTCCATCACGCGCTGTTCATAGACGGCTTCTGATTCGAGCTGTTTGGTGTGGCGGTTATAAAGCGGTATCTCTGTCATACAAAACCCTGAAAAGCATCTCGCCCACGAAGGAAACACGAAGCGATGAAAACCTTCGTGACTTCTTCGTGCGACTTCGTGGGCGGAATTCTTTGGGGTCAGTTTAGCATGGCTGGTTTTCGTTGTGCCCAGGGTTGGGCTTTTTCGAGTTGCGCGGCCAAACGAAACAGCGTCGCTTCGTCGGCATAACGCGCGGTGAACATTACGCCGACGGGCAGGTTGTCGGGCGTCCAATGCAGCGGCACCGACATCGAAGGCTGTCCCGTCATGTTGTAAAGCGCCGTATAAGGGCTGAACTCGCCTACGTCTTTGGCGTAATTGGCAGGGTTGGCGGGCGAGAGATTGAGAATGTCCATGCCTAGTGGCGGCTGGGCGAGCGTAGGGCTGAGAATCACATCGTAGCTTTCGTGAAACTTCGCCATCTGAAATCCGAATTGATGAAAGGCGTTGATCGAACGCTGATAATCGCGCGCCGTGATTTTGAGTCCGGCTTGATAGACCATCCAGGTCACGGGCTCTACGTCTTGATCGGTTAAAACAGAGCCGCGTGCATTGGCGGCGTCTTCCAATACGCGCGCGACCGAAGCCCGAAACATCGTCAAAAAACGGTCACTGATTTCTTTGCCGTTGAGCGGCAGTTGGGTTTCGGTGACGTGATGGCCGAGCGATTCGCAAAGTTTGGTGGCATTCATCACGGCCTTGCGGCATTCGGGGTCAAGCGGAGTTCCGCCATAAGGTTCGACGACGAGCGCGATGCGCAACTTGCCGGGCGGCAAACTGGTTTCGTTCAAATAAGGCCGCGCGGGCAACGGCGCGACGTAAGGCGAACCGAACTCAGCGCCCGCTGAAATATCCAACAATGCGGCGCTGTCTCTGACGGTGAGGCTCACGACGTGATGAATCGAACAGCCGCCCCACGATTCAAATTGTGTAGGCCCCAACGGCACACGACCGCGCGTAGGCTTCAATCCGAACAAGCCGCAGATCGAAGCAGGAATGCGTATCGAACCGCCTCCGTCACTGGCGTGCGCGGCGGGCAGGATGCGTGCGGCGACTGCGGCTGCCGCTCCGCCCGACGAACCGCCCGCGATGCGTTCGAGATTCCACGGATTGCGCGTCTTGCCGTACAACACCGATTCCGTCGTCGTCGTGATGCCCAACTCAGGCGTAGTCGTCTTGCCGAAAATCACCAAGCCCGCCTGCTTGTAACGCTCGACCAGCGTGCTATCGAAATCATAGCGCGCGTCCTTGAACATTCGCGCCCCTGACGTGGTCGTCGTGCCCGCGAGTTGTTGTCCGAGGTCTTTGAGCGCGAACGGCACGCCCGCGAACATGCTCCTGCCCATACCTTGTTTGATTTGCGTTTCGGCCAGATCGAAGCACTGATGCGAGAACGCATGGATTTTTGGATTGAGCGCTTCGACTTTGGCGCGCACTGCGTTGAGCAATTCCAGCGGCGTGAACTGGCGCGCGGTGATGAGTTGCGCCAGTGCCAGCGCGTCGTATTGATCGTATTCAGCAGCGAGTCCTGAAAGATTGTTCATATAAGGACAAAGTAGCGCGGACTTTAGTCCAATACCAGTGAATGAAATGCTTGTAAGGCCAAACAGAAAGTGAATACGGAGCAAACAGGAATAACGGAACAAACGGAAAAGAACTGAAGGGTTGAGAAAAATTTCGTCTGTTCCATATTCTTTCTTTTGCCTTGGTTTTCAAAACTCATTCACTGGTATTGGACAAAAGTGCGCCCACGCAGTTAGCGGTTGAACCCGGCTGCCACATACAGCGCCAACCCGACCGCCAGCATAGCCACGACGGAACCGAGCAGGTTGAGTTCAAACCGCACGACGTCTTGCACGGCAGGCGGCGGAATCAAACAAGCCGCCGTAGCCAGCCCCGCCGAGAGCAAGCCGACGACGCTTAACGCTTTGACGCGCGCCGGAGCCGCCAGCCAGGCTGCGCC
>JABFSD010000397.1 GCA_013140935.1 Acidobacteriota bacterium | reverse complement strand
GCGCCACGAAGTGAAATCCGACGTAACAACCACCCGCAATCTCTAATCCGAACTCCACTATGATTGATCTACGCAGCGATACCGTAACCAAACCCACCGCCGAGATGCGCCGTGCGATGGCCGAAGCCGAAGTCGGCGACGACGTTTATGGCGAAGACCCGACCGTCAACCGTTTGCAGGAACGCGCTGCCGAACTGTTCGGCAAACAAGCCGCGCTGTTCGTGCCATCCGGGACGATGGGCAATCAGATTTGCGTCAAGTTGCACACGCGCCCCGGCACTGAGGTCGTACTCGAAGAGCGCAGCCACATTTTCAATTACGAGATGGGCGCGTCGGCGGTGCTGTCGGGCGTGACCTTTCGTTCGGTGCGCGGCAATGAAGGCTTGCTCACGTGGGATTTGATAAAAGCGGCGATTCATCACGGCGCGCCTTATTACGTCACGCCGACTTCATTGGTGGCGCTTGAGAATACGCACAACATGGCGGGCGGCTCGGTGATGCCGCTCGACGTAGCCCAAACCATCAGCGATGAAGTTCACGCACTCGGCTTGCCCTTGCATCTGGACGGCGCGCGCGTCGTCAACGCCGCCGTAGCTCTCAACATCCCGCTCGCTGACGTGGCACAGCCTTTCGATTCCGTTTCGGTTTGTCTGTCGAAAGGATTAGGCGCGCCCGTCGGTTCGCTGATCGTCGGCACGAAAGATTTCATCCGCGAAGCCAAAAACTGGCGCAAGCTTTTAGGCGGAGGCATGCGCCAAGCCGGCGTATTGGCCGCCGCCGGATTGCTCGCGCTCGAAGAGTCGCCCAAGCTGCTCATCGAAGATCACGCCAACGCGCGACGACTTGCCGACGGCTTGGCGCAACTCTCAGGCATCACGGTCAACCTCGCTTCGGTGCAAACCAACATCGTGATTTTCGACATTGCGGGAACAGGAATGGCGACTGCGCAATTCTCACACGAACTCAAAACGCGCGGCGTGTTGGCGAACGGCATCAGTCCGACCGTGATGCGCATGGTGACACATTACGACGTAAGCCGTGCCGATATTGAAAAGACGTTGGCGGCGGCGGCTGAGATTTGCCGGACTACGCGGTCATGAACTCGCGCCACAAACTGTGAAAGTGATGCACGCCGTTTTCACGCCGCGCCGAATAACGGCCTCGGTCATAAGAACGCGAACGCAATCCGCGCTGCACGTTTTCGCAAAGGTAAATATCTTCCTGCTGAATCTCGTCGCTGAACTTGATGGTTTGCGCGACGCGCGCCGGATCGGCTTCGTGAAAGTACCACTCAAAAATCGTCAGCGTACGCTCGTCATCCAGCGGCACGATCAAATTCGTAGACAAGTTGTCAGGATAAACATTCAACATCAGGTTCGGAAAAACCCAATAGTAAAGTGCTTCGGCATTGTCAGCGGGATAAACGCGCGCGTCTTGTTTTAACGGCGCATCCTGCAACGAATGGTAGCGATGCGTGATCGTGCGATAATTGGCGTAATTGAGTTCGCGCATCAACGACGGATGCGCGACGGGCACGTGATAGCCTTCGAGATAGTTGTCTACGTAAACCTTCCAGTTGCACGCGATCACGTATTCGCGCCGCTCGGCCAACTTCATCTGACTAATATTGAAGCGTTGTGTTTTGGTTTGAATGTTCCCGAAAAAGGCTGGCAAGTCTTCGGCTTCGTTCGACAAATTGACGAAGATGAACTGTTCCCACACTGCCGTGCGAATCGGCTTCAATCCGAAATCGGCTTTGTCGAAATTTTGCACGCCGTCAAATTCCGGCACGCCGAGCAAGCGGCCATCCAGCGCGTAGCTCCAACCGTGATAGGTGCAACGAAACATCGAACGGCAGCCTGCGGACTCGGCTACGCGGCCCGCACGGTGACGGCATACGTTGTAAAAACCGCGTATCTCATTGGCCTGATCGCGCACGATCAACAGCGGCTCGCCTACGATTTCGGTCGTGAAGTAACTGCCCGATGCAGGCAACTGATCGCTGCGCCCCACCAACTGCCACGAAGCCGCAAACACGCACTCGCGCTCGGCTGCCAACGTTTCCGCGCCGAAGTAAAATCGCGCAGGCAACGTCGCCGCATAAGCCAATCGTTCATCGAATTCAAAATCCATCAACTCATTCACGGCTCTAACAAACGAATAAAGCCTTCCTGCACAAAATACTTGTCGGTCGTCAGGCCTTCGCTGAAGCCGCGCTCGCGCATCAAGATGAAACTCACCGCGTCACACAAGGAGTAGGCTTTATCGCGGCGCGCTTCCAGTAAATCCATTGCTTGTTGGTGCAAAGTTCTGCTTACCCAAACAACTTCAACGCGCGGCACCCTTACCAAATCACGGAGAAATCCCAACACCTGTTCACGCGGCAAACCGCGCACTTGCCCCAGCGGTACTAACTCCGCCAGCACGTAACTGTGCGTCAAACACTTGCGCGCTTGTGCATAGAGCCGGTTGGTTTCAGCGTGCTGCGGTTCATCTTTGTGAAGCAGGCACAACAACCCCGAGGTATCCAATAACATCGGCAACATGGCTATTCGTCTCCGTCGAGTCCGCGTCCATATTCACGCGCCAGGTCGGCGTCAATGCTTTCGTTATCCGCGCCGGTGGGATAGCCCAAACTGGCAGCGCCAATCCAACGCGCGAACCGGACTTCTGCTAGCTGCGTTTCTTCCTCAGTCAACAGCGCTCTCTCGCTTTCCAACAAGGTAAGAATCGCACGGCTCTTTTTGTTCAAGCGGAGCGGTTCCAGCAACGTAACCGCTCCGTTCACATCCACTTCTGCTTCAACTGTAGTCAACATAAATTACCTCTCAATGTATCGGCATAGGCGCATTGCCTTGCCCAAGTGTCATCCCTATACTGCGCAGCGTCTTAGCCCCTTGGTACTCTTTGAATCACAACCTTACTTTACGTCTCTCACCCCGGCACAAGCTAACGTAGCTTTAGTGAATAACTATATGCAACAACGCACTGTTAAAGTCGGCGCTGCAAATCGCCGTCAATCTTCTCATGCCAAACAAACTCAAGCACCATCCTATCGGTTGGAAATTCTTGGTAAACATCCCGATCCACCGAATCTATTCGGCGTAGTGTTCAACGCCAATGACACGGATACAAAGAATGCGATATTCCACCGGGCGCTCTCTGAGCTAGAGGATAAAAAAGAAATAGCGCTAACCGGCATACGCAAGATGCTAATTCAGCATCACGCTAGCCCGCAGATGTGGCAAGCGACTCAACAGCGACGGGACGCCATAGCACGCCTGGGCTTAGGAGCGTCTTTACCACCATTACTGCCGCTGCCTCGCATTCCCAAAAACGACGACACTAAAAAATGTAATTTAGCCGAAACCTTGCTGGCGGAATACCTCATCGCCAGTACGAATACTCTATTGCCTGTTTACCGACTTCATCACAATCCCAATTACGGCCAATCTATGAAAGGAGACGACGTGCTGGCTTTTGAGCTTAATGCTGAACCAATACGAATCATTGTTGGCGAAGCGAAGTTTAGAGCCGCGTCCGCCAACGCGGTAGTCCGTGAAATCGTTGAGTCATTGGAGAAATCGCACAAGCTGGGCGCTCCCATCTCACTAACCTTTGTTGGTGACCATGTTGCTGACGCCGCACTCGCCGAAAGAATCTACAACTGCGCAGTCTTGTTCGCACTTAACAAGATCAGGCTTGATTACGTGGGTTTCCTGATGAGCGACATGAACAGTGCGACGCGAGTTGCCGCTATAACTTCTACACCTTTGCAAAACCTGGCGATAATCACACTTGGCTTAGAAACGCCGACAGCTTTGCTTGATGAGTGTTACCGTAATTTGGAGGACGAATGCCTATCTCAATTGACTTAGCCCGCACATTCGTTGGTCAGCTCCAGGTGCAAGAAGTGGAAAACCTTTTTGCCCAAGCCTTCGCAAGTCACGTACTGCACGAAGTCAAAGAAGCTCCTGAAAATTTCCCGCAATTTGACCCTAATCTTCATGACAGAGTGACTTTTGCCGCGTACTTACTTTTGGCCTCTGGCTGTAGCGTCATCGAACAAGGCGAACGATTTGAAGGTAATGGCATCTTGGAACACGCCGCCGCGCAATTGCAGTATGTCCACGGGCCGCACATAGCAGATTCTCATGAGCGCAGCTTTCATGTCTTCGTTGCGGCTATGGCCTTTTATGCGTCAGGGCAATACTCGCGCGCATTCGTCACCGCTCGTTCCGTCGCTGAACCAACAGCAGCGATGAAAATCATCTGCGCCTACCTCCGTAAAGAAACATTCGCTTTAGACGAACAGCTAGACAATGTGCTGCTACGCGAAACACCTGATTTTCAGGAAGAATCTGAACTGGATGAATGGGCAATCACTGTAGCCATCGCAAGATCCATAGCTTATGCGAGCGAATTTATTCGAACAGGACAACCAGCGTTGCTCAACAACGCCGACGACCAACTCAGCGATGCAATCATCATTGCATCGGCTGGAAATTATCCCGCTTGGTGGTGGGTCGTGCGGTTGTTGAGGCTTATGTTGCGAGATTTAGGTAACGCTTCCCCCTGGCAAGTTTTACCACCCTATTTTGACAACGAAACGCATGCCGCTCTCAGCGGTTATATCAGGCACTTGGCGTTTTTGGATCGCCCCGTATCGGAAATCTGGACATCACAACGAGCCGCGCTTCCGCTTGCCTTGAACTCGTTAAATCGCGGAGCCGTAATTAACCTGCGAACCAGCGCCGGAAAAACGCGCATCGCAGAGTTCGCTATTTTACAAACATTGCTCACCAATCCTGACGCGCGTATTTTTTATCTCGCCCCGTTTCGGTCATTGGCTTTTGAAGTCGAGCATTCCTTGGGAGCGACCTTTACAAAGATAGGTTACCGGGTATCCCATCTTTATGGCGGCTTTCGTGCCAGCACCGTAGACATTGAACTTGCCGATGAAGCTGCTATTACCATTGCTACGCCAGAAAAAACGCGCGCCCTCTTTCGTTCGGCACCAGAGCTTTTTCAGAACGTAAAACTGTTTATCGTAGATGAAGGACATCTGATTGGAGACTCAGAAAGAGACGTTCGCAATGAAATTTTCCTCGATCATTTGAGAATCTTTGCACGCGAAAAAGGAGCGCGAATCTTGCTGCTGTCGGCTGTTCTGCCAAACGCTCAAGAGGTAGCTGAATGGATCACAGGCACTCAGAGCGCGGTGGCGCGTTCTGAGTGGAAGCCCTCAACAGAAAGGCAGGGGTTATTACGGTGGACTGGCTCACGCGTGAAGATTGACTGGTTAGGAAAAGTACCGTCGTATAACCCATCGTTCGTTGAATCTAAGCCGCTTGGATTTGGTAAGCGTAAAAACCAGTTCCCTAACAACAAGTACGAAGCGGTTGCCAGCACGGCTATTCGCTTGAGTGAAATGGGGCCAGTCATGATTTTCATAGGGAAAGCTGTCTCAGTACCAACGCTCGCAAAAGCGGTGTTGCTCGCTTTGGGGAAAGACCCGCTTAACCACCAATGGCCGCAGCATGAGTGGCAGATATTCCAAACAATCTGCCAGGAAGAACTGGCTTCTGATGCAATTGAAATAAAAGCTGCTCAAGCTGGCGTGATTTGCCACAGCAACCGCTTAACGCCTCAAGTTCGGCTTGCCATGGAAGGGTTAATGCGCCGTGGGACTCCTAAAATCATTATTGCTACTAAGACTCTTGCCCAAGGAGTAAATGTAGGCGTGTCTTCCGTCATCGTAGCGAGTCCATACATCCATGAAGATAAAAAGATTAGCACCCAAGACTTCTGGAATATCTGTGGTCGCGCAGGGCGAGCTTTCGTTGATGGAGAGGGAAAAGTCTTATACGCGATTGACCATAAGCGCGAGGATTGGCAAATCAGGAACGATGAGTGCCTTGCGCAGTCTTATTTCCATAAAAGTGTTTCCGACCCTGTTAAAAGCGGCTTACTTGCAGCGGTGAATGAGTTGCGGAATATCGCTTTACAAGCTGGTGCGACTTTTGAAGTGCTTCTAGAACTCGCTGCCAATAATGACTTTTCAATACTTGGAAATAACGCTTCACGTTGTACTGAACTGTGTGACTACGTGGACGATGAACTGCTGGCGCTACATATTGACGCCGTCATCAATCCCTCCGCTGAAGAAAATCCCGTCGTTTGGATAGAAAAGGTATTTCGAGAATCGCTGGCTGCCATTCAAGCACGGGCGGGAATATCAGGTGTCGGCAGCGAGGACATACTTGGCTTCTTGCAAGCAAGAGCTAAATCCGCACTACAACGAACTGAAGAACCTATACGACGGGCTGTGGTGGCGTCAGGGTTACCATTGAGTACAGCGCTAAAGACCCGATCCAATTTAGATTTTTTCACAAAGATAGCCAACAATTACCAACAGGCTGAAGGAGCATTACCAACTCTGATTGCCGCAGTTCGTGAAATAGAAAACTGGGTGCGCTCTAACGCAACCGCAGTAGTTCAACAAATGCCTGACATAGCCGTAATGGATGAGGTTCGTCAGGGTTGGCTTGAAGGAACAGGGATTCAAATAATCAATCTAAACAATGACTCCTCAACAGCAAAGACGAAAAAAGAG
>JABFSD010000710.1 GCA_013140935.1 Acidobacteriota bacterium | reverse complement strand
CCTTAGTAACAAGCAAACAAAACACCGGCATGGCGAGCGACACCAGCAACATCGTAGTTTTGCGGGCGCGGTTCAATTCCCATCCGCGCGCAATCAGCAAGCGCGGCACGGCTCCGCTGAAAAGATTGCCGAGCGTCAAGGCGGCGAAAGGAATCCAGACGAACATTCCGATTTGTTTCAGATCGAAGCCGCGTTCCTTTTGGAAATAAAGTGGAATCCAGAAATTCAAAAAATAACTGATCGGGTCAATCAGCACGCGCCCCATCACGCAGCCCCACGTCTCTTTCATTTTCAGCAAGGTCAGCAAACTGGCAGGCTGGCGGTTTTCGCCTTCTTCGGCTTGATCGGCCAGGATTAGATTGCATTCTTCTTCACTGATGCGCGGATGATCTTTGGGCAGGAAATAAATCAACGACCACGCTGCGACCCAGACAAAACCCAACGCGCCGGTGAACACAAACGCCGAACGCCAGCCAAATTTCAACGCGAGGAAAGACACAATCGGTGCCGCCACCATCGAACCTAGCGCCGTACCTGCGTTGAAAATTCCGACAGCCATCGCGCGATCTTTGATGGGGAACCATTCGGCGACAGCCCGCACGCCGCCGGGAAAGCTGCCGGGTTCGAAGACGCCGAGCAAGCCGCGAAAGAAGGAGAACTGGCCTACGGTGCGCGCAAACACGTGCAGCATATTCGCCAGCGACCAGCCCGAAACGAAAAACATAAAGCCGCGTCGCGTACCGATGGTGTCAATGATGCGTCCGCTGACCAGATACATCACGCCGTAAGTGACTAAAAACCATGCGTTGATGTCGCCGTAATTCGCCGAACTCAGATGGAGTTCCTCTTTGATCGTACCGATCAGCACGGCCAGCGTTTGGCGGTCGAGGTAATTCAACTCCGACGCGAGGCAAAGCATGATCGCAATGTACCAGCGCAAATGTTTAATCGGCGGTTTGTCAGGCATCGTGCAAGCTCCCTTAAAGGTAAAGATGTACTGCCGGATGTGGATGTGAACTGCGAGTAAACCGAATGTCGCACACAGTAAAGCAAACGGTGAGTGCGCAAAAGGCTGACGCCGCACACTCACCGTAAAAAGGCATTTTATTAAACGCTTATCGCGCGGCTTCCAACGCCGCTTCGTAATCGGGTTGCGAACTATTTTTGCTTGGCTATCACTTTGGCGGAGAACTTTTTGTAGGTTTCAGCCGGTACGATGTTCTTCGACACCAGTTCGTCTTTCCGCTTGTAAGGCCGTCCCGTAATGATCTTGTCGGCGTAAGCCTCGCCTACGCCGGGCAGCGCAACGAGTTGGTCGCGCGTGCAGGAATTAAGGTCAATCAGTTCTTCCTTCTTTTGCTTTCCTCCAGCAGCGGGCGGATTCGCGGGTTTCTTTTTTCCCATCATCTCCTGCGCGAATACTCCACCGACACAGAGCGAGAGCAACAGACAAAGTGCGAGCATATTTCTTTTCATCGTCTTATCTCCTTTTCAGTTAGGTTTGTGGTTTAGAGATCAACTGACCTCCGGGAAAAGCGGGCTCAAACAAAGTGATCGTTTCGTCTTCGACCATTGGGCCGGTAGTTTTGAATACCTCGTGCAAGCGCGCGTCAGCCATCAGCCTGCGCCAGCGTTCGTCATAATCAGCCAGCGAATCGAACTCCCAGATTTCGAGATATTCCTGCGCGTTGCCGACCAGCGTCCGCCAGATGCCCCAGAAACGAAAGCCGTGTTCCTGAATCAGTGGCAGCGTCACGCTCGCAAACAACTTGTCATACTCGGTGACGTGATGCGCGCGCAGCTTGTATGAAATCTTGAGCAAGACCATTAGGCGGGGAATCCTTTCTGAATGACGCGCTCGATAGCTTCGGCAAAGGTGTCAACTTCGCTGAGCGTACTGAAAACATTGGGCGTAACGCGGATGCCGTTGACGCCTGCGAAGTTCACGAAGCCCGTGACGATGATGCGATATTCGTTGAACAGATAACCGATGACGCGATTGAGGTCTATGCCGTCAATCGTGAAAGTCGTCAATCCGCAAGACTGTTGCGGGTCGTAACTGGTCAGCATGCGAAAACCCTTCTGGCCTTCCAATCGCTTCGCCCAGCGATGAAAAAGATAACGCAAGCGCGCGGCTTTGCGTTCAACGCCGAGCGCTTCGTGAAAGTTGAGGGCTTCGCCGATGGCGAGGAAGTTGGCTTCGGGATGCGTGCCAATTTGCTCAAACTTGCGAATGTTTGCGTCAAGCGATTCGTCAGCGGGCAGCAGCGGCCACAGGTCTTTGATGCGATTTTTGCGGACGTGCAAGAAGCCCGTACCGTGCGGCGCGTAAAGCCATTTGTGCAAACTCGTGCCATAAAAGTCGCAATCCAAATCGGCGTGCTTGAAAGGGAACTGCGCGAAGGCATGCGCGCCGTCCACAATGGTTTCGATGCCGCGCGCGCGGGCCATTTGCACGATCTTTTTTACGGGAAAGATTTGTCCGGTCACGTTCGTGATGTGGCAAAAATGGATGAGCTTGGTTTTGGGCGTAATGGCGCGTTCAAACATCGTGACGAGTTTGTCAGGCGAATCAATCGGCGGTTTGAAATTCACTTTCCTGATGACGAGGCCTTCGCGCCGCTCGCGTTGCCGCCAAGTCTGAAGCATGCGCGGATAGTCTTGTTCGGTCGTCAGAATCTCGTCGCCGCGTTTGAAGTCCAAACCGAGTTGGCAGACTTCGAGCGATTCGGTGGCGTTGCGCGTGATAGCGAGTTCTTCGGGATCGCAGCCAAAGGCTTTCGCCAATCGTTTGCGGACGCCTTCGCGTTGCGGTTCGAGAATGCGCCACATCGTATAAGTCGGCGCTTGATTAGAAAATTCGAGATAGCGGCGCATGCTTTCCTGCACGATGCGTGGCGAAGGGCTGGTTCCGCCGTTGTTGAAATAGATCAACGAACGGTCAACCGTGAAAGCCTGTTGAATCTCTTTCCAGAAGTCTTCGTTTTGCGCGACTTCTTCCGGCGCGTCTCTGCCAACGAAACGAGTCGCCTCAGCGATGCGTTCAATGCCAAGTTCATTGAAGGAAGCAACGGCTGCTCCCGCTGATAAATTGCCTAAAAAATTTCTGCGCGAAAGTGGTGTCATAACAGCCCTCCTGTGGAAAACTTAGACCTCATCCTGTTTCATGGTTTGCCGTGCTAAAGCGAAAGTAAAATTGCCTTTATGCCTAACTTAGACGAATTCTTATAGTGAGGCTAAGT
Organism: Acidobacteriota bacterium; assembly: GCA_013140935.1. Taxonomy (GTDB): domain Bacteria; phylum Acidobacteriota; class Blastocatellia; order RBC074; family RBC074; genus JACPYM01. The sequence goes on along the minus strand of JABFSD010000710.1, from coordinate 3,387 downwards.
GCCTCTATCCCCAATATCTGGCGTCTTGTACTGGCTGTTTTGCTGTGTTAGCCTCTCGGCCTTCGTTCGGCTAGTAACACGCAATTAAACCGTTAATTAAGTTATATTTGCCGGTTTCAGTGGAGGTAAATCCACAGGATTTCCACATGTGGAAATCCTGTGGATTTCTCGTTATCCGTGCGAACTATGAGTCGTAGAACAAGATGGTATCTTGTTCTACTCAGATGAGAACAAGATACCATCTTGTTCTACGAACACACCCGACGTTCACAAATCACTCGTTGTCCCCAACTCCCTGTGGTGGCTCATTGCCGAAAGAACGCGGGCGGTGAATTTTAAGAGAACTGGATTTGAGCAATGAGCGGCAACAACACGTGGGATTCCGTTTTAGCGGCAATTGAGAAAAGGGTCAATCACGAAAGTTTCGTGACGTGGTTTAAGCCTATCTCTTTCATCAGTGCCGACGACTCAGCCGTATTGCTGAAAACGCCCGATCAGGTCTTCGGCGACTGGATTCTGAACAATTACCGCGAGACGATCGAAGAAGCCCTCGAAGAAGTCGGCCTCGCCAATCTTGAGATCAAATTTCAGGTTTCATCCGCATCAGACGCAACAGTGACCGAAAGCGATGCGGCAATCATTCCTGCAACCAATCAGCAATCGGTTTTGGTCAGCGAACCACCAACCTCGCCTACTTACGTCAACGAACGCGAAGCGACTTCGCGTTTAGTCGAGAGCGACAATTCCGACCTGAACCTGAACGCCAAATACACCTTTTCAACCTTTGTCGTAGGCTCAAGCAATCAGTTCGCCCACGCTGCCGCATTGGCAATCGCCGACTCTCCGGCCAAAACTTACAACCCGCTTTATATTTACGGCGGCGTAGGATTGGGCAAGACCCACCTGATGCACGCCATCGGGCAACGCGTGCGCGAACTCAATCGCCACTTGCGGCTGAGTTACATTTCGTCAGAGCGATTTATGAACGAATTGATTAACGCGATTCGTTATGACCAGACGATGACCTTCCGCGAAAAGTATCGTTCGATTGACGTATTGCTGATTGACGACATTCAGTTTCTCGCCGGCAAAGAGCGTACGCAGGAAGAATTTTTCCATACGTTTAATGCGCTTTACGACAATCAGAAACAGATCGTCATTTCTTCGGATTGCCCGCCGCGCGAAATTCCTACGTTGGAAGAGCGGCTGCATTCGCGCTTTGAGTGGGGCTTGATTGCCGACATTCAACCGCCCGATCTCGAAACCAAAGTCGCCATCCTGCGCAAAAAAGCCGAACTCGAAAAACTCGACCTGCCCGATAACGTAGCCCTTTTCATGGCAAGCAAGATTCGGTCGAACATACGCGAACTCGAAGGCTCGCTGGTGCGGCTAACGGCGTTGTCTTCGTTGAAAGGCGAACCCATCTCGCTGCCGTTGGCGCAAGAAGCCCTCAAGAACATCGTGGACGATGACGAGCGGGCTGTGACCATCGAATCAATTCAAAAGGTCGTGGCGGACTATTACAACCTGAAGGTGGCTGACATAAAATCCAAAACCAACGCGCGCAACATAGCGGTTCCGCGCCAAGTGGCGATGTATATTTGCAAGGTGCTGACCAAAGCCAGCCTGCCCGAAATCGGGCGGGAGTTCGGCGGCAAGCACCATACGACGGTCATGCACAGCGTCAATAAGATCGCCGATCTCTATGAGCAAAAAGGCAATTTCCACAGACTTATCAACAGTCTAATTGCTACTTGCAAATAGGGATAGCATAATTTTCCACAAGGTTTTTGAAATAGCCGTATAAAAGCTGTGAATAAAAGAGGAAAACTTTGGGGGTTCAAAAAGTTATCCACATTTCGGGGTGAGCCAACCGGCTTTCCCACAACCGGCTGCACAGGCAATTTCAGGCAAAGGGCAAGCAGGCTCAGTGCTTTATCGAAAGTTATCCACAGATTCACAGGCACTACTACTGCTACTAGAAATTAATATAAATTGTATTTAGGTATTTAGAAGAAAAAGTAGCACTGCAAAACGAATTAGACAGGATTGACAAGATTTTCAGGATTTACCGGATGAAGTTTCAGGTCATCAAGTTATTCCGTAGAAGTTGTTTGAAAAGTCAGCAGGTTCTTTAGCTCCGTAGGAGCGACCTGTTTATAAAACAAAGGCGTGATTTTCCCTCAAGCTCCGTAGGAGCGGCATGTGACACATATCGCTCCTACGGAGCTTGGGAAATCATCTCGCACCGTTGCTATAAACATATCGCTCCTAACGGAGCTTAGGAGCCAGCGACTTTCCAACATCTTTTAGCCTCATCCCGTAAATCCTGAAAAATCCTGTCAATCCTGTCTAATTCAAAAGTGGTGCAAAGAAAAAGGGGACATCTAACAATGCACTTTACGGTCAGTAAATCGGCGCTCTTAAAAGAACTCAATCTGGTTCAAGGCGTAGTCGAACGCAAAAACACGATTCCGATCCTTTCGCATCTGTTACTCGAAAGCGTCACCGGCGGCATCAGCATCAAGGGAACCGACCTGGATGTGTCGTTGACGACGCAATGTGAAGCCGAGGTCAAAGAGGAAGGCTCCATCTGTTTGCAGGCGAAAAAACTTTTCGAGATCGTGCGTTCGCTGCCCGAAGCCGAAATCGAAATCAAGGTCGAAGACGGTGAACAGGTCAAAATCACTTGTCTCAAATCGCGCTTCAAGATGGTCGGCTTAGGCAGAGACAATTTCCCCGAAGTCAAAACCCTCGAAGCCGACACCGTGCGTTTGCCGGCGAGCCTGTTGGCGACGTTCATTGGCCGCACGCAATTCGCCATCACCAACGAAGAGTCGCGTTACGCGCTCAACGGAGCCAAGTTTGAAATCGCCGACGACGGCGTGCGCATGATCGCTACCGACGGGCATCGCCTTTCGTTCATTCAAAAGCTGGACAAGTTTTACGAAGGCGAAAAGATTGACGTGCTGATTCCGCGCAAGACGCTCAACGAACTCGCGCGCCTCAGCGCCGAATCGGACGGCACGGTCGAGTTCGCCAAAGACGACAATCACCTCTATTTCAAAGTCGGCAAGCGTTTGCTCTCGTCGCGCCGTTTGAGCGGACAGTTTCCGAATTACGAATTGGTGCTGCCCAAAAACAACGAACATCGCGCCAAAGTGGATGCCAACGTCATCGCCAGCGCCATTCGCCGCGTAGCCCTCATGGCCGACGAACGTTCGCATTCCGTCAAACTCGAAGCCGCGACCAATTCGCTCAAGATTAGTTCGCAAGCTGCCGAAGTCGGCGAATCGCATGACGAAATCGCGCTTGATTATTCCGGCCCTGAGATCACGGCGGGTTTCAACGCGCAATACTTGTTGGATTTTTTCACGGTGATTTCCG
>JABFSD010000521.1 GCA_013140935.1 Acidobacteriota bacterium | reverse complement strand
TACGCAGGCAGGCGGCGCGACGGCCTAACGGGCTTATGCGAAAGGGGGGACTCGAACCCCCACGCCTTGCGGCACTAGATCCTAAGTCTAGCGCGTCTACCAGTTCCGCCACTTTCGCGGGTGAAAATGAGGGCGGAGCCTAACAAATTTGCCCATGCCGCGCAACCGCGTTTCAGGCTTGTAAATAAAGGCTTCCGCGCAAAATTGTAATTGACAGGATGCCGCGACGCGACGCTTAATAGCCTGCCTTTTGGCAATTCGTAACACCCATGGAGCTTACCGAATTCATGACTTTTCTCGAACGCATCAATCAAGACATTACCGCCGCGATGAAAGCCAAAGAGGCCGAACGGCTGGGCGCGTTGCGCATGGTCAAGACCGCGCTCAAAAACAAAGAGATCGAAAAGATGGCTCCGCTCGACGACGCTGAGTCCATCAAGATTTTGCAATCACTGGTCAAACAACGCCGCGACAGCATCGAGTCTTATCAAAAAGCCGGACGCACCGATCTCGCCGACAAAGAAGCCGCCGAAATCAAAGTCATCGAAACCTATCTGCCCGCTGCACTCGACGAAGCTGCCATCGCGCAAATCGTCGAAGCTGCGGTGACTGAAACCGGCGCGACTTCGGCAAAAGAGTTAGGCTTGGTAATGAAAGCCGTCATAGCAAAGCTCGCCGGTCAAACCGTAGACGGCAAAATCGTCAATCAATTGGTACGCGCCAAACTCGGCGCGTGAACTTTCGTGCGAACCCTCAGCGCATTCGTTTCGTTTGAGGAAACGCTACGTCACGCAAGGCAGCAACTGCCTTTTACACAAACCTGGAACTGACTCGGAGGTAAGGATGTCATTTATTTGGAGTATTCTCTGGCTCGTGCATGTCGCGCTCGCCATCATCGCCATCTCGGATATTGTTTCGTCCAGCCGCGACATGGCGACCAAAGTCGTCTTGATCGTACTGGTGTTGGCGATTCCGTTTATCGGCCCCGGCCTTTATTTGTTCGCGCTGAAAGACAAGGGCTACAAAATCTAACGCACCGATTTTACCGACGAAATCACGAACGCCGCGTCGTTGCATGAAGCGACGGCTCGGCGTTTCTGTGTTTTTCTCCCTCTTCTGCCTTTGGCCCTTGCTCACCTTCGCGGCTTCGTGCCAAGCTGTCATTCAAGCAATTTCACCCATAACTTTCAGGAGGCATCACAAGTCTTATGCTTGCAGGTATTCTGTTAGCTGCCGGAGAATCAAAGCGCATGGAAGGCGCTTTCAAACCCTTGCTCAAATGGGGCACGCGCACCGTCGTCGGTGAGTGCGTTCATCAAATGGGCCGCGCCAAGATTGACGAAATCTTCGTCGTCCTGGGCCACCGCGAACTCGAAATCCGCCAGGCGTTGGCGGGGACGGGCGTGCAATACGTTATCAATCATGATTTCCAGCAAGGCATGTTGAGTTCGGTCAAAATCGGCTGGGCGCAAATCTCGCCGAGTACTGACGCCGCACTCATCGCCCTCGTAGACCAGCCGATGATTCCCACCGCGCTCATCAATCAATTGATCAACGCCTATTACGCTCAAGATGAAAAACGCATTGCTGTGCTTTCTTATGAAGGCAAGCACGGACATCCGATCGTCATGAGCCGCGAGTTTGAAGATGAATTGATGCTGATGGCGAACGATGCGCCTTATGGTTTGCGCACCCTCATTGATCGCCACCGCGATGAAATTCTGGAAGTCGAAGTGGACGACCCGGTCATTCTTGAAGACATTGACGCTCCGGCTGATTACGAACGCCTCAGTAAGGCCGTCGTACCGCATTACGCTTTTCGTAAATGGAATCCGTAAAGTAAAAGCGGAGCACGGCGGATGAATCTGAAAAACATCCGCCGTGCTCCGCTTATCTATGTTCGCTTTCGCCACACGTCTTTATCCTTCCGGCCATACGCCGTCTTTGATTTCTTTTCCCGTCAGCTTTTTCGGATCAATCACCACGTGTTTCACCTTCTTGCGGTTCCACGTGTAAGTGATGTGCACGAGTCCATCGCGCGTTTGAATGACCGCCGGATAAGAGTATTCATCGCGCGGCTGACCCGCTTCGAGTGCGAGCGCGGCCTGCCAGTTTTTGCCGTCGGCTGAAAGCGCCACGTGCAGCGCAATGCGTCGTCCCGCTTGCGTAGTGGTGTGGTTATAAACCAACAAATGCCTTCCGTCTTTGAGCGTCACACCATCAATGCCGGAGTTCGGATTGGGCAACGCCGTAGCCTTCAACGCGCTCCAGGTTTTGCCCTGATCGCTCGACCACGACTCGACGATTTTGCCCTGACGACTGCGAAAGAGCGCCTGTAATTGGTTTTTCGGATGAAAGAACACCGTCGGCTGAATCACCCCGAATTCCTTGCCGTCGTTGATCGCGGGCGTACGGTGCCACGTCTTGCCCTGATCGCTGGTGCGTTCAAAATGCACACGCCAGCCGTTGTCTTCGGTCGAAGAAGGGCAAAGCAACTCGCCGTTCGCTAATTCAACCGCTTTGTTTTTGATCGGCCCGGCGATGTCGTTGGGTAAGCGTTCGGGCTTCGTCCACGTTTTGCCGCCATCGGTCGAACGCATCACCATTCCCCACCACGTATCAGGACTCGGCCCGACTTTATAAAACAACAGCAGCGGTCCTTTCGACATTTGGTGCAAGACGGGATTCCACGTCGGATAGCGTTTGTCTGGCGACTCTACGCCGTTGGCGACCTCGACGGGCGTCGTCCATTTGCCGTTTTCGTGACGCGCGACCCAAATGCCTACGTCAGGATGTTTTTCTTTCGTACCGCCAAACCACGCGGCGACCAAACGACCTTGCGATTCGGCAATCGTCGAAGCATGGCATTCGGGGTAAGGTGCGGTTTCATAAATGAATTCACTTTTGATGACGCCCGGCGCTTGCGCCATTACCGTAAGCGTCAAACAACCTATGAGCCAGCCTATGAGCGAGATAACGCGACGAAACAGTTTCATCTGATGGGTTCCTTATTTTGAGCTTACTTGCCGTCAGGCACGCGATGCTCTGTTGTGTTGGGTAAATGCTACCGCGCAGTTTGCAAAAACGACGGCTATAAGGGAAGTCCGTCCAACACCACCGCCAAATAAAAAAGTACAGCAACCGGGAAAGGTCGCTGTACTTTTTTTTCAGTAGCCCGCACCAAAGCGGTCGCGCTCGAATTATTCCGTCACCTGCGCCAGACGACGGATGAGCGTGAGCAATTCTTCGTCCTGATACGGCTTGACGAGATACTCGTTCGCGCCTGCCTCAAACGCGCGGTCGCGGTGTTTCTGTCCGGCGCGTGAGGTAATCATCACCACCGGAATTTGCGCGTAATCAGCATTCTTGCGCAGCGCGCTCAAGAATTCGTAACCGTCCATGCGCGGCATTTCGATGTCGAGCAGAATGGTATCGGGCAGGCGCGGATTGCCTTGCAACTGTTCGAGCGCATCGAGACCGTCTTTGGCTTGAATCGGTTTCCAGCCGACGGCGTTGAGGCGGTTCGCCAGCACGCGGCGGACGGAAAGCGAATCGTCCACAACCATGACGCTGAGCGGACCGCGCTGTTCGACGGGCGGGCGTACGCGCGGACGTTGGCTTGCGGTTTGTGACACCGTCTGCCGCGCCGCCGGACGCAACGCATCGCGCACGAGTTCGGGCAGATTCAAAATCAGCACCGCGCTGCCGTCGCCCATTAACGTAGTGCCCGTGATGCCGCGCACTTCACGAATGTGATTGCCCAGATTTTTGACTACGACGTCGCGTCCGCCGAGGGTTTCGTCCACGGCGATGGCGAACTGGCGGTCGTCTAAATTCATCAGCAGGGCGAGTTGCGCGCCTTCGTGTTTAACGGCGTGGCGGCGCAGGTTCAACAGCCGTCCGAGTTGCATCAACGGATAGATTTTGTTGTTGACGCGAATGACGTGCTGTTCGCCGACGCGGTCGAGCATGTCGGGCGTGAGCTTGACGATTTGCTGCAAGCCGACCGGCGGAATCGCAAAGGTCTGTTTGTGCGCCTTGACCAACAGCGCGCGCATCACGGCCAGCGTCATCGGCAGCCGAATCGTGAAAGTCGTGCCTCTGCCGACTTTGGAATCAAGGTCAATGCGGCCTTTCAACCGTTGAATCGTCGTCTTGACCACATCCATGCCTACGCCGCGACCGGAAATCTCGCTGATTTCGGCGGCGGTGCTAAAGCCGGGCAGGAAGATCAGAGCGAAGAGTTCTTCTTCGGTGAGCTTGACCGCGTCCGCCGCTGACACGACGCCGCTTTGAATCGCTTTGGCGCGCAAGCGTTCGGGGTGCAGGCCGGTGCCGTCGTCTTTGATTTGAATAACGGTTTGCGTACCTTCGTGAAAGGCGCGCAAGCGCACCGTACCCGTCGCCGCTTTACCCGCAGATTGGCGCACCAGCGCGGGTTCGATACCGTGGTCAATGGCGTTGCGCAAGATGTGCAACAGCGGATCGGCCATTTCTTCGATCACCGTTTTGTCGAGGCGCGTGTCTTCGCCTTCGATAATGAAGTTGACCTGTTTGTTGCGTTGTTGCGCGACCTGATGGGCCGTGCGGTGAAAGCGCGACGCCAGCGAAGCCAGCGGCACCATGCGCAAGCGCATGAGTTGATCCTGCATTTCGCTATTCAGTCGCCCCTGACGGTTGAGCGCGCTTTCAAAATATTCGCGGATGGTGCGCAGTTCGCGTTCCATCGTTTGCATGTCGCCCGAACACTCGGTCAGTTCGCGCAACAGCAAGTGGAACTCGGTATAACGGTCGAATTCGAGCGCGTCGAAACCGTAGGTGTTATTGGTCACGACCGGCGCGACGAGCTTGCTGGCGATTCCCGCATTGCCGCCGTTACCCAGGGCATTGACGAACACGCCGCCGCCCGTTTTAGCCGCTTGCATGGCTTGCATAGATTGCAGGCCGCTGCCCAGCGTGCTGGCTTCATATTGCACTTCCATGCGATTGGCGACGCGGCTCAAACGTTGGGCGTTGCCGCGCAACTCTTCGAGCTGGCGGATGAATTGCCCCATGTTCTGTTCGAGAGTTGCCCGGTTGACAATCAACTCAGTGACGAGTTTGACCACCGCGTCGAGGCGTTCGATCGGCACACGCACGTAATTGCCGCGACTGATGAGCGAGACTTGCGCCTCTTTGCCGTCTTCGCTCGCGGGCGTTTCGACCAGCGATGTGGGCGGCGGAGCGGGCGGCGCAACGATGATCGGCGAAACCGCTTCTGGCAACGCCTGAATGGGTGCGGTTTCGGCCAACGCGGGTGACGCAATCTCACGCGGTTCTGCTGACAAGGCTACGGCACGTTGCGCGAGGCTTTCGTTCAGCGAAGCCGTGAGGCTGGGGAACGTGCCCAAATCGCGCAGCGACGGAACGCTTTCCGCGTGCGCCCAGGCCAGTGCCTCTTCGTTAAGGCGGGCTTCCGCAAAAAGGTCTTCCGGCTCTTCCTGCCTCGTGAAGAAATCAGTCGGTGCGGCAAGGCGGGCCGCTTCGCCATAACCGGCAAGAATGCGTTCATAAGCCGCATATAACGAATCAATCAGCTCCGGTTCTGATTTGTTGTTGAGCAGATTTTCGAGCGCCTCGGTCGAAGAAAACAGCAGGTCGAGCATTTCCGGCGTGAGCGTCAGTTCCCCGTCGTAAAGCAAGTCGAGCAAGTCTTCCATGCGATGCGACAGTTTGGTAATGCCCTGAAAGCCGACGACCGCCGACGAACCTTTGAGCGAGTGCGAACTGCGGCGAATTTCCTGCAACAGGTTTTTGTTGTCGGGTTGCGACGCCAGTTTCGGCAACGAAGTCGTAATCACCGCCAGATGCTCTTCGGCTTCGGGCAGGAAGATTTCGAGTAATTCGGCAGGCACTTCCCACTCCAACGAGGGGGCCGCAATGACGGGCGCAGTCGGCGCGGGGCTGGCGATGAGGGCTTCGTCGTCGTCGTCCCACGCGAAATCTTCCGCTGCCGGTTGCGCGACCGAACTATCAGCGACGGGGGCGGCAGGCGATTCGAACGTGCGCGCCGAAACTTCCGGCGACAATTGCGCGAGCAAATGGGCGAAGGGGTCGGCGCTCACATTGGCCCGCACCATTGAAATCTGCGTTGCGATATTCGTGGCTTCTATTGTCGCTTCCGGCGCGGCCTCTATTGTCGCTTCCAGCGTGGCTGCTGTCGGGGCTTCCGCAGACACAGGCGCGGTGAACGCCAGTGGGTCGGGCAATGCCACTTCCCATTGGCGCGGCCCCCAAACCGTCGCGGCGTCGAAAGAGGTGCGCGGACGCTCTTCGCCTTCCCACGTGATGTAAGTGGCGGGCGCTTCCGACGCAGCCGCTTCGATTACGGCGGCGGCGGTTTCGTAAGTGTCGAGCGGGGCGGCAATCAACGGAGCCGTCGGAATGACTTCTTCGGGCTGCGGTGCAGCTTCTATCTCAACTTCCGTCACAGCTTCTGTCACAGCTTCCGTCACAAAGGGGCTATGCCAGGCGGTCGCTTCGGGTTGGGCGTAACGTGCGGCCCAATCCGAACGCGGATGCAAGGCAGACAACGACGCCGACAACGAGCCGGAACTGTTGCTCCAGCTTTCCAGTGGCCTGGGCACAGGC
>JABFSD010000880.1 GCA_013140935.1 Acidobacteriota bacterium | reverse complement strand
CGCCCATCGCGCCGTTGCCAGTCAGCGTCAGTGTGACTCCTGACAATCCCAATTCGCCCGCTTGTTTAATGCCGTCGTTATTGGTGTCGCAAAACACGAAGCCCGCCAGACTGCCATTACAAATTTCGCCGAAGTTGTAATTGACGCCGCTGACGTTGCCCAACGCGATATTTGAAATCACGTCATTGCCGAGCGTGCCGCCGATCGAACCGACGGCGTCAATGCCGTCCAGTGTACTCGGCGGCTGCGTTTCGGTGAGCGTATAAGTGCCGGGGCGCAGGCTCTCAAAGCTATAAAGCCCATTGGCATCGGTCGTTGCCGGCAAATTGACAGCACCGTTAACGCTCGTGCCGGTCAGCGTGACGGCGGCATTCGGCAAACCCGGTTCGTTGTTTTGTCGCACGCCATCGTTGTTGAGGTCGCAATAAACATAACCCGCCAGACTGGTCGGCGGCGGCATGTCGTTGCACGGCGGACAAATCGTATCGCAGGGTTTGCCGGTCGGATATTCGCCATCGGAATCGCGTTCAATGCGTTTGACGATGGATTGCAGCGGCACGAAAGCCAGCATGCCGTTGCCGCCCGCGCGTTTCAGTTCAATGCCTAATTGGAAGCATCCGTTGAAGGGCGAGAGGCTGTTCATCGCAAACACCATCGTGAACGGATAGGTGTATTGAAATCCGCCCGGCCCCGGTGCCAGCACGGGGAAGAACGCGCCCGCCGGTTGAGACGACGAACTGCTGGTGCGCAACGACAAGGCTGGACTGACGGAGTTCAACACCAATCCGCCGTTTTGCACGGTGAACATCGCCAGCGTTTGCGCGTTGTTGCTGCTGGGGCTTTGCAAAACCACTTTCACCATGTCGCCTTCGACTGCGCCTTTGGTGCCGATGCTGAAAAAGAAATCCCAATAACTGTCGGTACACGAAACCGCTTTAACGACGGAATTCGGCGTAGAGGCCGCGAGTCCCGTGATGCTGCGCACGTCATAAGCGGGGAATCCGCCCTGCACCGAAAAGCTCATCGCGCCGCCCGCGTTGGCCGACGTAGCCGTAAACATCGTGAGTTCCGGCAGCCGGAAAAGCTCATCGTTGCCGTCGCCCTTGCCGTGGACGAAGGTCGGTGCCGTGATTTGCGGACACTCCTGTGTCGCTCCATTCGCCGTCGAGCCGTTGGCGATGCGCCCGTTGGCGATGACGAGATTCAGACAAACGCTTGCGCCCACCGACAGCGCATTGCTGCCGGTGAGGCGCACGCTATCGGCAATCGGCAAGTGGTGATACCCAATGCGAATGAAGCCGTCGGCTCCCACGACGGCAGCTTTGAAATCCGTCACGACGCCGCATAGTTGCGTGACTCCGCTCGCATTCGCGCCCGCCAATGTGGGAGCGATCAAGCGTCCGAAGACATCGGTGAAAGCGCTCAGGCACTGATTGCTGCCTACGGTCAAACCAGGAATCACCGTGTTAGGCGCGGTCGTAAAAGCCATTCCGCCGATTTGCAATAAGCCAGCCGACGAAGCGGTTGCGGGAAGATACGCCGTCACTGCGCCGCAGGCTGTTATCGAATGCGTGACGTTGGGCGTGATGAAACTGGGCCGGACGATTTGTCCGCCGCCATTTAGCGAAGCGTTCAAACACATATTCGCGCCGAGGGCGATGTGATTGGCTCCTGCCAGCGTGAATTCCGCCGCGATGGGATAAGCCGTGCCGTTGATCGTGATCGAACCCGCCGCCGCATTGGTCGCCGGTTTATAACTCTCGACCGCGCCGCACACACTTACTGTTGAGCCAGATTGCAATGTGCCGGAGGAGATTTCGGTATTGCTGTTGAGCGTGAGTTCGAAGCAAAGGCTGGAAGAGAGATTGATGAATGATTCGCCGCCGATGATGACGCCGGGCACGATGGCGTAAGTCGCTCCGCCGATGCGGATTGAGCCGCTGCTCAACAACGTCGCCGGACGATAAGTAGAAACTACGCCGCAAACTTGCGCCGTGGTTTCGCGTTTTTTGAAAGCGGCGCTGACCGTAGACTTGAGTCGTTGCGGAAGCTGTGAAGTCGCGCCGAAATAGCTCAAGCTGAGTAGGGCCAATAGTGAAAGCAAGAGGCTGCGCGGGCCGGGCAAAGGCCGCGCATGCCGCAAGGCCAGAGCGGTGTTACCCAGAGCGGTGTTACCCAGAGCGGTGTTACCCAGAGCGGTGTTACCCAGAGCGGTATTACTACGATACATCCGATGAATCTCCTAAATACTACTGTTACCAAATCGCCAGCATAGACGGCTGTCTCGTGGAGCGCGCACGCCGCAAATTGGGTCTGCGAGTCGCATTCGTGCGCGGATTATTTTGTATGTTCGGCGGATGCCCTCACCAAACACGACGTTGCCTTCGCGGAACATTAGTTTTCCATCGCGGCAAAAAACGTATGAAAACGCTTGTGAGAAGGAACGCTGCGGGGCCGAGAGTGCGCACTGACGGTCATTGCCCAAAGAAACGGAATCACGAAGCGGGGGAAGCAATGAGATTTCAGCGCACGAACACGAAACTTGGTTATTGATTGTGTCGCGGGCGGAGTTTACGAGTTTAGCGCGAGAGCGTCTACGATCAGACCAAGCTAGAGCGGGATTTTAATATTAAAAATGGCAGTGTGCCGGACGAAAAAAAGCGCACAGTGCGGGGTGGCGTACTGTGCGCAGATAGTTTTGCCAAAAGGAGTGCTACGAGAAAATTATTGTCGGTCTTTGTGACGTTCGTAAAGCCGCGTGTGCTTGTTCGCCAGCTCAACGAGTTTGCCGTTGATGATGAGATATTTGATGCGCGTGCGATGTTCGAGCAGGTCGCCGTCGGTGACAACGACATTAGCGATCTTGCCGGTTTCGAGACTGCCGACGAGTTTATCGAGTCCGAAAATTTGCGCGGGGTAAAGCGTGACGCCTTTGAGCGCTTCTTCTTTCGGCAAGCCGAACGCCGCCGCCGTACCTGCGTGATAGGGCAACAACCGTACGTCGGAGGCGCTGTCAGAAGACGAGAAGCAAACTTTCAATCCGGCCTTGTGAAATTCCGCCGCGCGGGCAAAGGCTTCGTCGTAAGGCGAATCTTCTTTGTCGGGCAAATCCAGCACGGCGGGCAGCACGATGGGCACGTTTTTCGCCTTGATCTTGTCGGCGACTTGCAACGCACTTTCCGCGCCATACAACACCAGTTTGAGTTTGAATTGATCGGCCAATGCGAGTGCGCCTTCGATCTCGGCTTTGCCGCTCGCCGCGATCAGCACTGGCGCTTGACCGTTCAGGAAAGGTGCTAACGCTTCAAGGCCCAAATCAACCGGACGCACGGGAATCGTTTTGTCATTGGCCGCCGCCGCTTTGGCTTTGAGGTATTCCTGTGCTGCTTCGAGTTTTTTCTTCAAGTCTTCGACTTTGCGGTCGCGCGCTTGTTTGGCCGCTTCAGAAGGCGAATTCAAGTTGCCTCCTCCGCCGAAACCGCCGCCGCGTCCGCCAAAACCTACGCGCGGATAAACCAGATGCAATGCGCCGGGCGCGACGAGTTTCATTTGCTCCTGCGTCCAGCCGTCGAGATTGATGAACGCGCATTGCCCCGAAATCACGCCGCCTTGTGGGCAAGTCAGCACGGTAGTCACGCCGTTGCTGCGCGCGACGGGAATCAATTCGCTGTTTGGTTGCACGGCGGTCAGCGCCTTCATGTTCGCGTTGTAATCGCCGAGTTCCGTGGTGTCTACGGTGGCGTTGACAGCGTCCACTTCGGTGAGGCCGAGCGTGGTGTAAGTGTCAATCATGCCTGGATAAACCGTCAGCCCTGCGCCGGGGATGATCTTCGCTCCAGTGGGAACCGGAGCCGTCGGCCCTACCGCAATGATCTTGCCGTCGCGAATGACGATGGTGCCCTTTTCATGCGTCGCGCCCGAAACCGTAACGATGCGGGCATTGGTAATTGCAATCGTGTTGCCGGGCGTGGTGACGGCGCGAGGTTGGGCGAGAGTAACGACTGCCGCGCATATCGCCAGTGAAATAAGGATAGTAAACGATAATTTCTTCATAAGGTTTTTACGGTTCAATCGTGTTATCACGCCGGTCTAATTGGCGTAATTGAGCTAGCCGTTCGAGTTGTTCTCGTATGCGTCGCAACTCAGCTTGGCGTTTTGCCTCAGTGTCTTTCCCCAGTTCATAAGAAAACAAACTTGTTTGATAGAGAAATTCTTCAACGCGTTCTCTATCGCTGATGTTTTCTCTCAGGCTATTCATAACAGTCGCTTCCTGCGGGCGTTTCAGGCTTTAGCGCGTTGCGCCAATCTTTCTAACTCGTGCCGTTGCCGTTCAAATTGCGCTTCCATTTGTTGCCGCTGTTGCTGCATTTGCGCTTCGGCCTGTTGGCGGCGTTGTTCGAGTTGGGCTTCCATTTGCTGACGACGCTGTTCGAGTTGCCCTTCCATGTGCTGGCGGCGCTGTTCGAGTTGCGCATCGTTAGTGATTGGGGGGCTGCTTTCAAACGCGACGAAGGGCGCGCTCGCTGGAGCCTTTTGCGCTTTCAGCTCAGCGATCATCTCGTCGGTCGCGTTCGCTCGTTGCAGCAACAGGTCTACGACTTTGCTGGAAGTCTCAAGCGAATTGAGCGAGAGCCGGTACATCGTTTTTAGCTCTGCCAACTCGTCTTCGAGTTTAGCCAAACGCATTTCTAAATTGTTTTCGATCATAGGTACTTCTCCTGTAATGCCGCGCCGTGAGTTTACGGTTTCTTGGTTTTGCCGTGATGCAAGTGATCGTCGAGTTCTTCTTCGCTCAACGTCGGAATAAAGGTCGGCGAACTTTGCACCGGTTGCGTAGGTACGTTCGCCTTCTTCTCTTTTTCGATCAGGTCTTTCTTTTCCTTTGCCAACAACGCGCGGCGTTCAATGTCTTGTTTGCGGTCGAAATAAACTTCGCCTTCGATCAGGGTCATCACCGGGTGGGCGTAAACGCTGAACGGATGTCCGTTAAAAATCGCCAGGTCGCCGTCTTTGCCGACTTCGATGCTGCCGATGCGGTTATCAAGGCGAATCTGTTTAGCCGGATTCAACGTGACGAGTTGCAAGGCTTGCTCTTCGGTCAGGTTGCCGTATTTCAACATCTTGCCTGCCTCTTGATAGAAACGGCGCGCGTGTTCGTTGCTGTCAGAGTGAATCGAAACCACGATGCCGTGGTCGGTCATCACCGCCGCATTAAACGGAATCGCGTCGTAGGCTTCCATCTTATAAGCCCACCAATCCGGCAAGATCGAAGCCGATGCGCCGTGCTTGGCGATTTCAGGCGAGACTTTGTAACCCTCTAACGTGTGTTGCAGCGTGCGTACGCGAATGCCGAACTCTTCGGTCAAACGCAGCAACATCATGATTTCGTCGGCGCGATAGCAATGCGCGTGAATATCAATCTTGCCTTTCAGGATGTCAGCCATCGCTTCGAGTTTGAGGTCTTTGCGGGGCGGCAGCGGATTTTCGCCTTTGGCTTTCGCAGCCTCATAAGCGTCCCATTTCGCAGTGTATTCACGGCCTTGCGTGAACGCTTCACGAATCGTTTCTTCGACGCCCATGCGCGTGGCAGGGAAGCGACGCGCCATACCGGGTACGCTGAAATTGGAGCGTTTCGGATTTTCGCCCAACGCGAACTTGACGGTGCGCGGTGCCTCGGCGAGAAACATCTCTTCGACGGGTTTGCCCCATTTCAATTTGATGACGTTGTTTTGTCCGCCGATGGCGTTGGCGCTGCCGTGCAATTGGTGAATCGTCGTCATCCCGCCCGCGAGTTGGCGATAGATGTTGATGTCGGTGTTGTTCACTACGTCACGCATTTTGACCATTGCCGTGACTGACAACGAACCTTCGTTGACGCTGTCGAGCGCGGTGTGCGAGTGCGCATCCACGAAGCCCGGCGTGACATACATCCCCGTGCCGTCAATCACTTTGGCCGAAGCGGAAGCCGTAACTTTATCGGCCTTATCCACCGCAACGATCTTGCCGTTGCGGATGAGAATCGAACCGCCCTCAATCGTACCTTTCGCGGCGGTCATGATCGTCGCGTTTTTGATGAGGACTTCGCGGTCTTGGGCGAAACCGGTTAAAGCCAACAGGCTTATGGTGAATAACAGAACACTCACTTTTTTCATGATTCTTAACTCCCTGCGGTTTGTGCTTGCGCGCGCTGTCGGTCAGAAGCGTGCAAGCCTAACTTTACGTGAACGACTTTCGTGATTGAAAGCACCACTTGATCTACGTCTTTGATCGAATACCACGGGCCGATGGCGACGTGTAGTTCGTTTCTCTCGTCGCACCAGGCTTCAACATTTTCAAGGTCAATGGCACGCGCGATGAACTCAGCATCCGTGCCAGCCGGTAACTCGACGACGACCGAACAGCGCGCGTCAGGTTCCAGTTCCGTACCCCACGCGCAACGCAAGCCCACGGTTTCAGCCAAGCCATTGGCTACGTCTTGCGAAATCGCCGCCAGCGTTTGCCGCGTCGCGTTGAACAATTGCGCTTGCGCCCACGGAACCATCGAACCCACGGGCTTTTCATTTGCGGCATTCGGTACCTGCGCCATTACCGGCGAAACGCACCACGCCACCAATTTGTTGCCTCGCACCGGC
>JABFSD010000656.1 GCA_013140935.1 Acidobacteriota bacterium | reverse complement strand
GCCAACCCGGCTTGGGCGTAGTCGTGATAAAACCATACGTCGGCGAATCTGCGTGCAAATCAATCGGGCCGAAAGAGGCTACACCAATCGCGCGCAAGCCGCTGAACTGGCGCAAAAAAACCATGGCGCGTTGAATGGTTTCTTCGGGCGTCGTGGTCGGAAAACGTTCGAGTGCGACGATGTGATTGAGCGCATCGCCTACCGCGACGACCCATTTGGTTCCGCCGGCTTCAATGCCTGCAAACATGAAAATGCCTCTTCTGAATTGGGAATGAATTACGGTGCGGCATTATCCGGTGAAGCCGACGGAAAAAGCCATTGGTACAATCGGGGCTGATTCATATACTTTGTCAAACGCGAACCGCGTGGTTCGTTTCAGATTCATTCACGCATCATCCTTGCTATGAGTTGCTATGAACACTTCACCTGCCGTCGGCACAGAGGTCTTATCCGAAGCGTTGACCGAAAGCGATCCACTCATCGGTCAACCCCTGGGAGTTTATCGCCTTGTGCGCGAACTCGGTCGCGGCGGAATGGGTGCGGTTTATCTGGCTGAACGCGCTGACGACGAATTTGAGCAGCGCGTCGCCATCAAGCTCATCAAGCGCGGTATGGATTCCGATGAAATCGTGCGGCGTTTCAGGCAGGAGCGGCAGATTCTCGCGCAACTCAGCCATCCGCACATCGCGCGTTTGCTCGACGGCGGAACTACGCCGGACGGGCGGCCTTATTTCGTGATGGATTATGTTGAAGGCGAATCGTTGTATGTCTGGTGTGATACGCGGCAACTGGGCTTGCGCGAACGTGTCGCGTTGTTTCAACAAGTCTGCGCGGCGGTTGATTACGCGCATCATCAGCGCGTCATTCACCGCGATCTCAAACCTTCGAACTTGCTCGTCAGCCGCGAAGACGGCGCAGTGCGCTTGCTCGATTTCGGCATCGCGCGTTTGCTCGTGACTGATCCCGAAGGCGATACCTTGACGCTGACTGGCGAACGGTTGCTGACGCCGCATTACGCCAGCCCTGAACAGGTGCGCGGCCTGACGCTCACGTTTGCCAGCGATGTTTATAGCTTGGGCTTGGTGCTTTACGAATTGCTGACTGGGCGGCGGCCTTATGTTTTGTCAGGGCAGGCGTGGCACGAAATCTCGCGCGCCGTTTGCGAAACCAACCCCGCGCCACCCAGCCAGGTCGTATGGAACACCAGCGGCGCGCTGATGGTGAATGGCGAAAGCGCCAGCGTCGAAACAATCAGCAACTTACGCAAGCATACGCCCAGCAGTCTCGGCGCGACGCTCGCGGGTTCGCTCGATAACGTAGTGATGAAGGCGCTGCGCAAAGACCCGCAGGAACGATACGCCACCGCCGCCGAACTCAGCGAAGACCTCGTACGCTGGTTGCACGGCGACGAAGTCCGCGCCGTAGACCCGCTCGCCACCGCGCGCATCGTAGCCAAAAAAGACACCGGCGAACTCGACAAACCCGCGTTGCAACGGCTCGCCGTGCTGCCTTTCAAACTGTTGAGCGCGCCGACTGAAAATTACGCCGACGAAGAATTCCTGCGCATCGGTTTGGCTGATTCATTGATCGCTCGTCTGAGCCGCCTTGATCGCATCACGGTGCGGCCTACGAGTTCGGTCTTGCGCTTTCAAAGCGCCGCTGACCCCCTCGCCGCCGCACGCGAACTCAACGTGCAACTCGTGCTGGATGGCTTGATTCGCCGCGCTGGCACACGGATGCGCTTGTCAGTGCAATTGCTGGACGTGAACGCAGGCACGACGCTCTGGGCAGAGCAGTTCGACGAATCCGTCACCGACGTACTCACGCTGGAAGATACGCTTTCGACCCGCGTCGCCGAAGCCATTCTGCCGCAACTCTCGCGCGGCGAACGCCAACGACTCGCCAAACGCGGCACTGACAATTTCGAGGCGTATGAGGCTTATCTGCGCGGTCGTTATTACTGGAATCAATTTACGCCGGATGGCCTTGCCCAAGCCTTGACGCACTATCAACGTGCGATTGAACTCGATCCGAATTACGCGCTGGCTTATGTGGGCATCGCCATCTATTACCACTGGCTGGGCCTTTACAGCATCGCGCCGCCGATGGCTTGCATGCCGACCGCGCGCGAAGCCGCCCGCAAGGCGCTCGAACTGGATGACCAACTCGCCGAAGGTTACGCCGCGTTGAGTTTGATCGCGCTCTTTTATGATTGCGATCTGGCCGAAGCTGAACGTTACGAACGGCGTGCGATGGAACTGGATGCACACAATCCGATGATTCGCCTGTGGCGCAGCTATCGTTGGATGCTCGAAAAACGTTTTGACGAAAGCCTCACCGAAGCCGCGCTGGTTTTGGAACTAGACCCGCAAGCGCCGCTCGCCCGCTTGCAAGTTTGCACGGTGCTTTATTTCGCCCGCCGCTACGAAGAAGGCGTTCTGCAATATCGCGCGACGATTGCCGCCAATCCGCAAGATGCCTTACCGCGCCTGGGCTTGAGCTTTGCCCTCACCCAGTTGCAGCGTTACGACGAAGCCATCGCCGAGATCGAACAAGTGTTGCCGCTGGTCGGCGACGTTCCTGTTTATCAAGTGGCGCTGGGCGCTGCGCTTGCCCGACGCGGCAGCGCCGCCGCCGCCCGCGAAATCGTGGCGCAACTCGAATCCGCCGCCGCCACCCGATACGTTGCGCCCGGCCATTTCGCGCTGCTGCACGCGGCGCTGGGCGACACCGATAAAGCCTTTGAGAAACTCGAAGAGTCGCTGGCGCAACGCGACACCTGGCTCATCCTGACGCTTGTCGAACCCATGTTCGACGCCATGCGCAGCGACGAACGCTTCGTGAGCTTGTTGCAACGGATGCAGCTGTCGGCAGTTTGAAACAGTGGCTGTGGTACAAGATGGCATGTGTGCCACAGCTACGCGCTATTGCGCCAAGCCATTTCGCTTTCCGCCAACTTAGGATTTGTTTGGAAAATAAGTTGTCCGTTTGGGACGGCTTAATGCGGGGTGTAACGCGGATTAGTAATCCGCGTTACACCCCGCATTAAGCCGTCCCGCAACGCAACGACTCGGTTCTACTCAAACAGCAACAATCACGAAATGGTCAAATTATTTTGACCAAACCCTTAGCCAACGCGGCGTTAGCCGCTTTCAGATTCGACATCAAATTCGCCACGCATTAAGGCGGCATATTTCGGCGGAAAAGCGCGCGTGCGTCCAGCGCTGTTGATGACGATGTGGTGCGTTTCGCCTTCGGCCAACAGCGCGTCATCACTGGCGCGGCGCACTTCATAAGCAAAGCTGACAGCACGGCTGCGCAGTGCTGTGACGCGCGAACGAATGCGCAACTCATCGTCATAGCGCGCGGGTTGGCGATAGGTCACGCGGCATTCGGTGACGGGCAGAAAAGCATCGGCTTCCTTTTCCATATCGCGGTAATTGAATCCGTAAGCGCGACAAAGCTCGACGCGCCCGACCTCGAACCAGACGAGGTAGTTCGCGTGATAAACTACGCCCGCCTGATCGGTTTCGGCATAACGAACGCGGACGCGCGTTTCTTCCCAGCCACTCTTGGGCCATTCGTGATTCGTTGTCATAAGCGCCTTTGTGAAAATAAAGCGAGCGGATGATAGAGTAAATTCGTACTGCACGAAACGATGAATCTCGAACTGCTCATCAAGCTGAGTCCTTTGGTCGTAGCGACGCTGCACGGTTACGGCGCGGCCTGGCTGGCCGTGCGGATGCTGTTTCGTCCACGCCTGCCGATTTATTTATTTGGCAAACGCCTGCCGCTGACGCCGGGGCTATTGCCCAAAGAGCGCGACCGTTTCATCACGGCACTTTCAGGGATGATCGCTAATCGTTTGCTCAATATCGAAGTGCTTTCCGCCGAACTCGCCAAGCTCGACCTCGCCACCGAAATCACCGCGTTGGCGCAACGCGAATATGCAAAATATACGAATGACGATGCGGCGCTGCGTTCTATTGCGCGTCACCTGGGCGAACGCCTCGACGTATTGAGCCGCGACGAAGCTGCCAAACGCGCGATGGCAGTGCGGTTGCACGGCATCATTGACCGCGAGACGGTGGATGCGGGTTTCTTCCGCCGTCTGGCCGCCGGTTATTTAATGGATGTCGAAACGCTCGAAAAACTCATCGGCAAAGGACTCGAAAGCGCTGCCGAAGGCGTCACGGAAAGTGAAGGCGTGCGCAAAGCCTTGCGCGAAACGTTGACGCAGGTTCCGCAAAAGCTGCTCACCAACGGCACGCAGAATGCGCTGATTTCACCCGCCACCATTGCGAGTTTAGTCGAAACGTTGAGCCGCAAGCTCGACATTCGCGCCATTCTGCTCAATCGCCTCAATGCGTTTTCCAACCAGGACATCGAAAACCTCGTGATGGAAACCGCCGGACGCGAGATCAACGCCATCGTCTGGTTCGGCGCAGCTATCGGCCTGATCGTCGGCATCTTTCAAACGCTCATCAACTTTTTGTGAAGGATAAGGTGGCGCAGCCTTCCGTTATGGTTTCGCGCTCGCAAACGCATCCAGCCTGACGTAATTCACGATTTGGTTCTGAGCAGAGACGTTGATAACCTGTTCGCGCTTTATCGCGCTGCACGCGCCCGCCACATCATCATCACTTATTTGCTTAAGGAGCTTTGTTTATGTCTGCAACTGCCCGTCTTTCTCTTGCTTATGAACGCTATTTCACTGGCGACGCCGCGCAGCGCGCGCTGGCCGTAGAGCTTTATGCCCAAGTCGCGGGCGAACCGCTCGTGTGCCCGCACGGCCACGTAGACCCGCGTATGTTCGCCGACCCCGATTATCAATTCGGTTCGCCGACCGAGTTGTTGCTGATTCCCGATCATTACATTTTTCGGATGCTTTACTCACAAGGCATCACGCTCGAACGCTTAGGCGTACCGCGCACCGACGGCGGCGCGGTCGAAAGCGATCATCGCAAGATTTGGCAGACGTTTGCCGACAACTATTTTCTCTTTCGCGGTACGCCGACTGGTATGTGGCTCGCGCACGAATTGCACGATGTCTTCGGCATTCGCGCGAAACTGAACTCAGCGAATGCGCAGGCGATTTACGATCAGATTGCCGAGGCGTTAAGCAAGCCGGAGTTTCGTCCGCGTGCGATGTTCGAGCGGTTCAATATCTCGGTGTTGGCGACGACCGATGCGGCGCACGATACGTTGGATTATCACCAACAGATTGCGGCTTCGGATTGGAAGGGGCGCGTCGTGCCTACGTTTCGGCCTGACGCGGCGGTGAATATTGATCGTCCCGATTGGCGCACGAGCATTGACGAATTGGGCAAGGTCTGCGGCTTTGCCATTACGAGCTATCGCAAGCTGATCGAAGCACTCGAAAGCCGCCGCGCTTATTTCAAATCATTGGGCGCTACGGCGACCGACCACGCGGCGCTCACGCCTTACACGAATGAACTCTCTGAAAGCGAAGTCGACGCGATCTTCCAACGGGCTTTGGCAGGCAAGGCAAGCGAAGCCGACGCGACCGCTTTCACCGGACACATGCTGATGGAGATGGCGCGGATGAGTTGTGAAGACGGCCTCGTGATGCAATTCCATCCGGGTTCGTTCCGCAATCACAATGAAGTGATTTTCAATCGGTTTGGTTTTGATAAAGGCTGCGACATTCCGCTGGCGACGGAATACACGCGGAATCTGAGGCCATTGCTGAACAAATACGGCAACGATGCGCGGCTGTCGCTGATTTTGTTCACGCTGGATGAGACGACTTACGCACGCGAACTCGCACCGATTGCCGGACATTATCCTGCCGTAAAACTGGGGCCGCCGTGGTGGTTTCACGACAGTTGGAACGGAATGATGCGCTTTCGCGATCAGGCGATGGAAACCGCCGGTTTGTATAACACCACCGGATTCAACGACGACACGCGTGCATTCCCTTCGATCCCCGCGCGCCACGACGTAGCTCGTCGCGCCGACGCCAACTGGATCGCCAGCCTCGTCACGCGCGGCATCATTGACCGCGAAGATGCTGACGAGATGATTCACGATGCCGCTTATCGTTTGGCGGCGAAGGCGTATAAGTTCTGAATCGCGAGTGTTAGAATCCGCCGCGTTACATCTTTCACTGGAGGTAATAATTTTATGAGTGCTGTTGCCGAATTAGCGGTAGCGCAAGCCGTAATTGACCCCGCGCTTGACGATAGAGAATACGAAATCGTGAATGGCAGAAAGGAGCCGAAAACGGCGGGAGCAAGACAGGGCCGCGTCTGCGGCCAAATTATCGTTGAATTGGGCGTTTACCTAAGGCAAAACAAAATTGGGTATGTTTACACACCTGACACGACGTTTGTCATTGGCGGAGTAGACCGATTGCCGGATGTCGGAGTTATGTCATTTGACCGCATGCCCGCCGAAGGAGAGCCGGTTGGCAAATGGACGCTAGCTCCCGATCTGATGGACGCTGGCTCCCGATCTGGCGGTTGAAATCGTTTCACCCAACGATCTTTTCGAGAACGTGAAAAGTAAATTGCGTGATTACTTCGCCGCTGGCGTGCGCGAGGTATGGTTGGTCGAACCGCAAATCCAAACCGTGACGGTTTATACCTCGCCCACCCACAATCACATTTTGACGGAAGACAATGAC
>JABFSD010000258.1 GCA_013140935.1 Acidobacteriota bacterium | reverse complement strand
CCGTCACCGCTTCCGTGGTTTGTCCGTTGAGTCGTTGCTCCGCCCACTGTTTGACCAGCGGCTTGCGGACTTTCTGCGTCGCCGTGCGCGGGAAGTCCGCATCAGGCCAGCGCAACCAACGACGCAGTTGCTGCGCTTCATTCAACGCCGCGTTCGCGCGTTGCACGGCTTCGGCCAGCGGCGTTGCATCGCGCGCGATCAACACCGCAATAGCTTCCGGGCCGTTGGCAGTTTCGATGCCGACGACGCAACTCTCTTTGAGCGCGGCTTGTTGATTCAAAGCCGCTTCGAGATCGGCGGGGAAGATATTCAAGCCCGCTGCCGTGACGATGACATCTTTCGCACGGCCTTTGAAAAACAGATTGCCTTCGGCGTCGAGCACGCCGACGTCGCCCGTGCGCAGCCAACCGTCGCTGGTAAGCGAATGAGCTTTGCCGGCTTGCCAATACCCTGAAGCGACATTCGCGCCGCGCACGAGAATCGTACCGTCGGCATCGAGTTTGAGTTCCTGCCCCGGCAGCGTCTTGCCAATCGAACCTCGGCTTAATTTGAACGGATGATTGACGCTCACCAACGAAGCCGTCTCAGTCATTCCATAGCCTTGCACGACGGCAAAGCCCAGGCGCATCCAGAACTGTTCTGTCTCGACGGGCAACGTAGCGCCGCCTGCCACGAACGCCCAGCACTTCCAGCCGAAACGTTTATGCACGTCACGAAAGCGCCACATTCGAACCAAAGGATGTTTGCCTTCCGCCGCTGCAAACCGCTGTCTGAACTGTTCCAACTTCCCTGCTGCAACGTAATTGCGTTCGAGCTTGTCACGCAGCGTTTCGAGTTGGCGCGGTACGGCGGCGATGACCGAGATGCGTTCGCGCTTCGTCGTCGCAATGATGTCAGCCGGATTGAGCGAGTCTGAAAAATGCACTTCGCCGCCTAACAGTTGCGGTACGAAGATGCCCATAAACTGTCCGAATACGTGGCTCAGCGGCAGCAAGCACAAAAAGCGAAGCGGATGAAAGGGCCGTTCCCATCGGCGATATTCGTCAATGCCCTTCTCAAGCGGCGCGAGATTGGCGAGCAGGTTGCGATGCGTGAGGCATACGCCTTTGGGTTCCGCCGTCGTGCCGGAAGTAAAAATGATTTGCGCGAGTTCGTCAGGCTGAATCGTTTCGTCAACATATCTTTCGCTTGAATGACGGCTGACCGCGTTACGTAATTCGCTCAATGGCAAGGCGGGCAAATCAATCTGATGGTCAGTCACGATGAGTTTGGCGTTGACCTGTTGCTGAATGCGTTCGATGAAATCAGGCGTTGAAGTTTCATCAAGCGGCACGGCGACGGCTCCGCGCGCGAGACAGCCGAACCACGCCGCGACCCATGCGCCGCCGTTCGCGCCCCACAATAAAACGCGGTCGCCTTTGCCGATGCCGCGCGCTTCGAGTTCACGTGCGAACTGATAGGCCGTCGCCGCGAGTTGCGCATACGTCCAACGCTCTTTGCGCAACCCGCGCCGCTGCACATAAGCGCATTCGTCGCTGCGGTTCAGCGCGTCGTCCAAAAAACTGAGTAACGAGTTGCGTGAATTCATAGAAGAGTTTGCCGTCATCATCAGGTGCATGGAGTACACGCTTTAGCGTGAGTCTCGCGCAGCGAACGCCTCACGCTAAAGCGTGTACTCCATGCACCTGTTTTCTATTGTGACGATTTTTGCAGGATGGCTTTTATTTGGCGATCTGTCACAAGGCTGAATAGTTTAACGGCTGGCGGTTTGCGACAACATGCCCGACTGATTGGAAAACACGATTTGCCAAGTCGTGCCCGTCATTTCGTATGCTTTCACGACGGCAACCGGCTTGAACGCGGCACTGGCTTGATAAGAAAAAAGCGTAGCGCCGCTGCCCGCGTCTTCGATGCGCAAGTCGCCGCCCAGGCCGCGATAGCTTTTTACCAGCGGCAAGGTTTCAGAGGTTTCGGCTTCTTCCTTTTCAAACCAGCCGCGCTCTTCGCGCCGCAAGGCTGAAGCCTTTTGCCCTTTCTGCACTGGCGCATGGAAAGAAGCGAGCCATTCAGAACTGTTCCCAGAACTGTTCCCAGAACTATTCAATGATTGCAAAGCCACTAATTCGGCGGCCCCGTTGCCGGGTTGAAAATGCTCGAACAAATCTTCCGATGCACCTCCGGGACGCACGCTCACGCGCCCTGAGGCGCTGACGGTGCGTTCCGCCGCGACATTCGCCGAGTGTTGGGTGCTATAAGCTCTGACGACGGGTTTGTTTATCAGGCGACGAAACCCGAAGGAAGCCAACATAATCAGCACTAACAACGTTGCGCCTGCTTTATTGTTCAACAAGAACATGAACGACCTCTTGATTCTTTCCGGCTTGCGGCGGCAAGCTCGCAGCCGTCGCAAACTTCACCTTCCATTCATATACGCCCGAAGCCGTCGCGGTCTTGCCGGCTTCGATCGGACGCACCGAACTGTCTTCGAGATAGCGAAACAGCGTCAGTCCGCTTTGGCTGTCAACGACGCGCAACACGCCGCCCCAGGCGCGATAAACGCGCGTCGTGGGCAAGGCTGGCACGCGCTCGGTCACTTCTTCTTCAAAATAGCCTTCCAGTTTAGCGTTGCGCGCTTCGCTCACGTTGAGCGAAAACGTCGCGCGCCATTCCTGCGGCGCGGGATGTTCGAGCGCCGTCAAGCGCGCGGCTCCGTCGTTGCGAAAATACGTGAATACCTCTTGTTGCGCAGCCTCATCTGTTACCGCTATCGACGCGGCTTCCGGCGTGAACAGGATGCGAATCAACGGATTGGCGCTGAAGCGAAAGGCTTGCGGATCGTCCTGATGCCAGAGGCGTATCACTTCGTGGCGACGCAGGACGCCGATAAAAAGAAAGGTCAGAAAGAACCCCATCAACACCGCCGCCTGACGATTTTGCCCCCGGCGTCTCATCCAACGATAGCGCCAATAGCCGAACAGAAACGCCGGTACGCTAATCGCCAATGTCAGTATCCAAATTCCCATCGTCATCACCTCTGCCACATCACTTCTACCATGGGCGCTGCGGAGCAATAGCCCACCCCACAACATTCTAAAGTGCCAGAGATAATGAAAATGTTACGCGGCTTACGGCCGTTTACTGCCTACTTACTGTTCGTTGAGGGCTTTGTCGTATGACTTGTAACTCACCGACAGCTCGTTGACCGGCACCGCCGCGAGCGCCGTTTTGGTCACGCCATCATTCAGATAGAGCAATAAAAATTGGGCAATGTGCGGACGGGCCTGACCGTGCTGCGTTTTCAGATAGCCCGTAAAATCTTGCTGAAACCATTTGAAAATCGCCGAAATATCGAGCCGCTTACGCGCCGCGTCGTACTGCACATATTTCGTATTATTGATAAACCGCCGCGCCGCTTTATCCAATTCGGCATCGGTCTGCCCCTGCGGCATCGCGCCTTGCGGCAAGGGCGGACAATCTTTCGCTGCGCAGTTGATATAAAAATGAACACGCGGGTCTTTGAAACGCGGCCTCAGAATCTTGTGTTCGAGCGTTTCTAACGTAGACATCTGTCCGCCTAAACGAATCTGCTGATCTTTGAAACCCAGCACGCCCCACAACAAATCGCGCTTCGGATAATTAGACGTGACGAGATACAACACCCAGGCGTTATAGGCCGTGGCGAAATAACGCAGCTTGTCTTTTTCGTCCTTGAACAACTGCGGATGCGAGTCGGGACTGATCGCACCGAGTTGATCGGTAAACGATTTCAGCGCGACTAATTCGCGCTTGAGTCCCGCGTAATTCACGCGGCCTTCGGCGTTGATATACGTCCGCGTCAGCCGATCATATTCGCGGTAATCAATCGGCTGTTGGGCCATGACTACCGGTATGATTGCGAACAGACAGAAAAGTAAACATCCAAATTTAGACATAAATTTTGACTCCAACCATTCAATCCCCTATAAACCGTTTAACTCAAAACCACATTGCTTTATTCCCTTTGAGAGAAAACCGATGGAAACACCACACGCGAATTTGCGGCAGCTTACGCGCCGTCATTTCTTCCAACAATCCGGCTTCGGCATTGGCGCCGCCGCGCTCACTGGCTTAATGAATGAGAGCCTGTTCGCGCAACAAGCGCAACGCCTTGCGCCCAAAGCCAAACGCATCATCTATCTGTTCATGGCCGGAGCGCCTTCGACGATTGATTTGTTCGACAACAAGCCGATGTTGCGCAAGTACGACGGACAGCCTTGTCCCGAATCGTTCACCAAAGGCGAACGGTTCGCGTTCATTCAAGGCACGCCGAAGCTGTTGGGTTCGCCGTTCAACTTTCGCAAGCACGGACAGTCAGGCCAGGAGATGGCCGACCTGTTGCCACAACTGGCGAAACACGCCGACGACATTGCGATCATTCGCACGATGCACACGACGCAATTCAATCACGCACCGGCGCAGATTTTCATGAACACCGGCCATCAGATTCCCGGTCGTCCGAGCATGGGCGCGTGGATGCAATACGGTTTGGGCAGCGAGAACAAAGACCTGCCCGGTTTTGTCGTATTGCTGTCGGGCGATAACAATCCCGACGGTGGCAAGACCTGCTGGGGCAGCGGCTTTCTGCCGACGCTACATCAAGGCGTAGAGTTTCGCTCGAAAGGCGAACCGGTTTTATTCGTCAACAATCCCGACGGCGTATCGCCCCAGACGCGACGCGCTACGCTCGATGCGTTGCGCGATTTGAACGGCATCAATCAACAAGCCGTGGGCGACCCTGAAATTGCTACGCGCATTGCGGCGTATGAGCTGGCCTTTCGCATGCAAACCTCCGTGCCTGAATTGACTGACATCAGCAAAGAGCCTGCTTCCGTTCACGAGGCTTACGGCACGCGACCGGGCGAGACTTCGTTCTCGAATAACTGCCTGCTCGCGCGCCGTCTGGTCGAACGCGGCACGCGCTTCGTGCAGCTCTATCATTGGGGTTGGGATACGCACGGCAATTCGGTGGGGACTGACATCGTGTCGAAACTTCCGCGCCTCTGTCGTGAAATTGATAAACCGATTGGCGCGCTGCTCACCGATCTCAAACAACGCGGACTGCTCGATGAAACGCTCGTCATCTGGGGCGGTGAATTCGGTCGCACGCCGATGAATGAAGCACGCAACGGTTCAAAACTGTTAGGCCGCGATCATCATCCGCGCGCCTTTGCGATGTGGCTCGCGGGCGGCGGCATCAAAGGCGGCACGACGTTGGGTGAGACGGATGAGATCGGATACAACCCGACGGTTGATCCCGTTGACGTGCATGACTTGCACGCGACCGTGTTGCACCTGATGGGCATCGAACACACGAAGCTGACGTATCGCTTTCAAGGCCGCGAATATCGGCTGACTGACGTACACGGCAACGTACTGCGGAAGATTGTGGCTTAACGCGAATCAAGTCAGGCGTCTTATACAAAGAATGGTTGAAGCACAAAAGACCGTAGACCGCGAATGACGCGGATGCGGCGGATTTTCGCGGATTCTTTTTTGGGATTGATCCGCGTTGATCCGCCGCATCCGCGTCATTCGCGGTCTACCTCGCCTGGTGTTGCAAGAGCGACGAGGCGTAAAGAACCTACCCGACAAATTTAGGAGGAACCAACTCATGCGATTCATCTTGTCACTGGCAATCACTTGTTTGCTCGCGTCTGCCGCATTCGCGCAAGCCAAGCTCGACCTCAACCAACCTGAAGACGTAGTCAAAGTCATGCAAAAGGTGCAATGCTCGCTCGAAGACGGCAAACCTGCGGTCTATTGGTGGCAAGGCAGTGTTTACAGCCGCGTGCCCGGCGAACGCGACCGGCATCTCTTTAACGTCGAAGGCATGAACATTCGCGCCTGCCAATCGCTGCGAGATGCGCAGCGCGGATACGGCTATCGTCAGGTGTCGCGCGAGATACTTTTATACCTAGACCCCGAAACCAATCAGGTTTTGAAGAAGTGGAAAAACCCGTGGACCGGGCAGGAAAACGAAGTCATTCAAATCGCCAACGATCCGGTGAATTCGCCGCCGAGTTATGCGATGAGCGCCGACGGCAAGCCGACGAAGTTTGCAGGTACGGTCAAAAACGGACGGCTGTGGATGCAACTCGAAGTGCCGCTGTTTTATAAAAATCCGTTGGGCGGCGACTATCAGGATTACGTCGGCGGAACCTATCACGCGATGGAGATGTTCACGTTTTTCATGCACGAACGCGAAATTCTAGATGCATCGAAAAAGGCTTCTGACGACGTGACAGTGTCGTGGGCGCGCACTTCGGAATGGATGCCGTGGATGGAGATGGGCGACCGTCCGGGCACGTTGATTTTCACCGCCGTCGGTCGCCGCACCGCATCGCTCGATTCCGTCTCGCCCGCGATGATGGCTGAAATCAAAACGAATTATCCGGCTTACCTCGCGCCGCCCGCGCTCGACGATAAGCGTCCGAACGAAACCAGTTGGACGTATTTCAAAAAGATTCTCACCGATAAAAAGAACGGCAAGCCGCTGCCCGGTGCGAATGTGACAACGCTCGTCGCCAAAGCCGCTGACCCGTTGCCGACAATCAAAGCCGGACAACTCAATCCGAACAATCCTGACGACATCATCAAGATCGAACGCAAGGTCAATTGCTCTACGACCGATGGCAAAAAC
>JABFSD010000290.1 GCA_013140935.1 Acidobacteriota bacterium | reverse complement strand
GTGCCCGTGACGCGCGCGGCATTTGTCACAATGGCAATGGGCGCGACGGCCAAAATCAAAATGATGCGTCGTCCCCAGCGTCGTTCAAAAAAATAGGCATAGACAATCGCCAGCGTCAGCAACGTCATCAGCGAACGAATGCCGCTACAGGCTTCGACGACTTGCAATTTCATGCTGACAAGTTCGATGACGTTGCCTTCGCGCAGGGCGGGAATGCCAAAGGCGCGAATCGCGCGCGTCGCCCAATCGGAAGCCAACAACTGCAACCGAAAAGCCAAAGGATTGAACAGCAACGAAGGAATCGGGATCGCCAATAACAACAGGCCGAGCGAAAAAGCGCAGGCGCGCAACCATTGCCATCCGCCGAAATAAATTACGAGTCCGACCAAAGAGAGCAACAACGAAAGGCGCGCGGCATAAAGTTCGCCGCTGAGAATGCCGCTCCACAATAACAAGGCCGCGAAAAAAATGATTGCGCCGCCGGCCAGCCAACGCGGTGCGCGCGGCAATGAGGCAAGTTGTTTGCGTTTCGCCCACAAGGCATAACCGCTGACAAAAGGAATGAGGAAGCCGTGCGAATAGTTTTCGTCTACGCGCCAATCGTCCATCAGACGGCGTATGACATCGTGATAAAGCCAGAGCCAAGCCAACGACAAGAGCAATGCGTGCCTGTGTTTTTTGATCAGTGAGAGAAGCTGCACGAAGCGCAAAGTAACAGAAGTTGGCGGAATTGAAAGCAGACCTGCCCGGTAATGTTTAGGCAATGCGCCCACTCCAACGAGCAAGGCGCATCTTGACTTGCTCCCGAACGCTTCTGACGCATCCCGCCTTCGATTCCCCTTACCCACGCAGAAAAAATCAGTAAAGCGCTTTGTCACCGATTCAGTAATGGTGGCGGAATTGTGCGTAATCCGGTCACGCAAAGGATAACCCTTTGTCTCGTGGCAGTTACCATCAGGTAAATTTTGCCTATTCCTAAGCTGAAGCAGGTGTGGTACTAATTGGGCCGTGCCCGGTTCCCCTAAGCCCATAAGAGCCCAAAACCCATTTAGAGTAGGCAGTTATTAACTCAGAACTTTGACAAACTGATTTCACGAAAGGTGCTGCTCTCCAGGTGACGCCCTTCGTGCAGGAACCAACGCACCGGTACTGCCCATCCCTTTTGACCGCACCCATTGTAGTCTTCTGTGCCCGCGTTCCCACCTCCTCGTTCAGTTTGCCCTATCGTCGTCTTAGGCCGTCGTCTTAAGTCGTTATCTCGAGTCGTTGTCTCGGCTGCTTGCTCTCCCCTGTGTCTAACTTGTAATGCCCCGGATTGATCCTTGTCGTATTTCGTAGGATTGGTGCCGCGCTATGAAATTTTCCGTGATCGGGGGAATGGAGCGAGCGTTCGTACGCCCGCGCCGCCATTTCGCTCGTAAACTTTATCAACGTACTTCCCTTCTTTTCGCACACGTGCGTCGGTTAGCATTGGGCGTGTCCCCATTGAGCCGTTCCACTTTCGTGCGAACTTCCTTTCTCTTCTGTCTCTTGAGCCTGCTGCTGGCGGGGCTGCCGCGCACTGTGCCGCTGCCTTCTTCACAAGCACAAGCGCAGGCCACGCCGCCGCCGCTGCGCATTCCGCTGACGGTCAGTGCCGAACGCGCCGCGCTGCCCGTCGTCATCGGCGTACCGATTGCCGAATCTTCCAACGTCACCGATGCAACCGTGCTGGGCGTCGTCAATGCCAGCGATGAAGCCGTGCCGTCACAAATGCGTGTGCTGGCGCGTTGGCGCGGGCCCGTGACTGATGCAAGCAAGCTGGTGAAATGGGTACTCGTGGATTTCAAACCTTCCGTCGCGGGCACTTATTACCTGACGCGCGCGGCGCAAGCCGTACCGTCGAATCTGGCGCTCGTTCTTTCAACCGGCGCGAGCAGCATCAGCGTGAAAAACGCACAGCTCGAAGCCGAATTTTCCAGGACGGGAACGGAACTCATTCGCAGCTTTAAGTTGGGCGCGACCGAAATGTTGCGCGCGCCGATGACCATTGCCGCCGAAGCGCCACGCGCCGCGCTGGTCACCCGCATTGACAGCGTGACGACGCGCCTGAACGTCGCCGACGCCAGCGTCTTTCGCGCGGGTGACAGCTTGCGCTTCGTCTTTAACGACACGCTCAAGTGGGCGGCTGACCTCGGCACCAAACGCATCGTCACCGATTCAGCCGAATACATCGCGGGACATCGTTACGTGATTGACGATGGCACAACCAAACGCGAAGAGTTCGTTCTCGAATCTATCGCTTCACCGCAAGACAATCGTTCGGTTGCCGCGCTGACCAAACGCCACGAAGCGGGCGCAAAAGTCCGCGATCTGACCATCGAAGCCGAAGCTGCCACAGTACGCAGTACGAGCGACCAAACCGTAAATTTCACAGCGGCGCTGACGAACGTTCATGCCAAAGGCGAAAAGCTGTTCGTCGTCGCCAGCGGCCAGCCGCAAAGCCAAACCGGTACGCTGACGGTCACCGAAACCAGCGTCGAAGAGTCAAATGCCTTGCGCGCGGTCGTGAAACAGAAAGGCTATCTGACCGTGAGCAATCAGCGGCTTTTCGGCAAGCTGGATTTCGTCGTGCGTTATTACGTTTATGCCGATCAGCCGTTTGTGCGTGTGCGCGTGCAAGCCGTCAACACCGGTGTTTACGGTTTCGGTGCCGCCAATCTCAACAAAGCGCCTTTCGCGCAGCACCTGTTGTTGCGCAGCCTTTCCGCGATTATCCCAACTAACGCGACGGGCGGCAGTACCGTGCAAGCCTTGACCGCAACCGAAGCCCGCACGCGCATTCAAAACAATCAGTCCAATAATCCATCTGGTGCAACCCTCAGTGTAGGCAGCGGCGCGAATGCCTTTGAACTCGGCGTGCCTGAATTCGCCGAGAACTATCCGAAATGCATCAAGAGTACGGCGAGCGGTTTGCGTTTCGACTTGCTGCCTGACCTGGGCGCGAGCGAACCCGAATACGTGTTTGACGGAGCGCGTGCCAAGACGACCGATTTTTATCTGGGTCGTTCAGTCAACGAAGCGCAACGCTTGACCACCGGACTCGGCGCAAAAATTGACCCAGCGCACGTGGCGCGCACGGGCGCGGTGCGTCCGGCGATGGTCGAAAAACGCGACTGGTCGCAAACGCTCTCGCAAAGCGCCGAGATGGCCGAAGCCGGCGCGCGTTATGAACAGATGATGGCGAGCGCTTATGACCTGGCGTCGTGTTACGGCGTGCGTCCGCAATCCATGTTCGAATATCGCAACAGCACCGAGTTCGGCGAACAACTGGGCTGGCGCAATTTCGGTGACTTGGGTTGGGGCGACGGCTATGCGAATTTGCATTACGACTTGCCTTTCATCCTGTTGCGCGAATACCTGCGCACGGGCGATGCACGCGCCTTTCAACTCGGCAACGATGAAGCGCGTTACCTTGCCAACTGGGGACAACATCACGGCGAAGATTTCGGCGACACGGCGGGCAACACGAACTTTCGCGGCATGAGTTTTTATGAAAAGGGCGATCACGGCAGTTTCGGCGAACCCAAGCCCAGCCACATGTGGATCGAAGGCATGTGGTTGCATTGGGCGCTGACCGGCGATGCGACCAGTTATGAGTCAGCGCGCGAAGGCAGCGAAGCCTTCAAACGCATAGGCTTCACGTTCGACAACGGCCTGAGTTGGAACGAACCGCGCTGGGTCGGCTGGTCTATTCTCGGTTTGATGGCCGCGTGGCGTTACACCGGCAATATGGATTATCTGGCGAAGGCGCGCGACAACACTTATCTATTCGTGCAAGCCGAAGAAGCCGCCGGACGCAAAGGTTATTTCATCGCTACCGGCGTGGACTGGGCCAACAAAGTCGTGCAGCCCTGGGCGTGGACGGGTTACGCACAACAGGGGCCGATTGAATTCTGGCGCGAGACGCAAGATCAGCGCGTCGCGCAATATCTGGTGCGCGTCGCCGACTGGTACGTAGGCAACGCCAATCCCGACAACCGTCCGCTCGCCGGCGGTGTGCTGCAAGCCGACGGAAAATATCTGCCGCTAGCAACGTCGTATTTTTGGGAGCCGGGCAAGACCAATGATGACCGGGGCGTACACAGCGGCGGCATGGGTTTGCAGGTGCTGGTAGCCGCCGCGCGCATCACCAATCGTTCCGACCTGTGGGCGAAGGCTTCACAGCTTTTCCGCGACACGATGTTTTTCCGCGATTTGGGTTACGGCCCGATGACGCCTACGACGCGTGCAACGATCAGTTTTCGTTCGGCGATGTTCACGAGTTCTTCAACGAAGGCTTACGGACAAACCGCGTTGACCGAACACGATTACCTGCCCGAATTGCTGGGCACTGTCGTATTGCCGCGTACTGGCGTGACGATTCCGCCGTCGGCCAGTCCTACGCCCACGCCGCCTACGTTTGGCGGTGGTGGTGGTAGTGGCGGTGGTGGGACTGTCACTCCACCTGCGGCGGCCAACATTCCGCCTTTTATTACCGGCCCGAAAACCGATGGACTCATCAACGCTGCGTTGAAAAAGCCCGCGACGGCTTCGAGTGTGAAAGGCTATCCCGATGTGACAGGCGATGCCGCTTCAGGCAATGACGGCACGGTGCGCAACGGAACACGCATCTCGTTGTGGCATTCCGCCGTGAACACCGGCAACCTCGAATGGTGGCAAGTGGATTTGCAAACCGCGCAACGCCTGATGGCTTTTGAACTCACGTTTCGTGCCGACATAGATCAGGTCGTCTGTCGCCGCAACTTCGAGATACTGGGGTCGAATGACGCAACGTTTGCGACCGCCGTGATTCTGGCTTCGCGCGGCGAACAGCCCGTGCCTTTCGGCCAACCGTTCAAAGTGGGGGTGAGTGACAAGAACAAGTTTCGTTACGTGCGCGTGCGCAAAAACAAAGTCGAACGCGACGCTTCGAATCAACAGTTTTTCAATCTGGTCGAGGTCAAGGCTTTCGCCTACCCATCCGCGCCGCCGCAGATTTCACTGGAAACGCCGATGGCGAGCCTGACGAACGTCGCGCTCAATCGTGGTACGTCGTCTTCGACCTTTCACGCCTGGGACGATGTAACGGGCGAAGACCGCACTGCCAACGACGGATTGATTCAAGTCGCCAGCAAGTCTTCAGCGTGGCATTCGGAATCGAATACGGGGCAACTCGAATGGGTGCAGGTAGATTTAGGCCAACCCTATCGCTTGCAAGCTGTCGAAGTTCTCTCGCGGCAGGACGTAGACCAGCCGCTCGCACGCCGCAACTTCGTCGTACTCGGTTCGACCACCGAAAAGTTCGACAATCCCGTGGTGCTGGCAATGTGCGACGATGCGCCCTTTCCCTTCGGACAAAACTGGCGCGCCAATATCGGCAACACCGGTTTGTATCGTTACGTCCGCGTGATGAAAACCGATTGGGATGACTTTGACGCTTCAGGCCAACAATTTTTCAGCGTAGCCGAAGTCCGCGTTTATGCCGACTTAAATGTGCAAGTGCCTACTGCCCTCACTGCGCTGACCGATCAAGCCTTAAAGGTCGGTCAATCCTTTAGCGTACTCATTCAAAAAACCGATGCGCAAAATCGCGCGCTCACGCTGACGGCGTCGGGCATTCCTGAAAACGCCGTGTGGGACGCGGCACGAGGTTTTTTCAGTTTCACGCCGCATTCGGGCCAAGCCGGTCGCATCTTCCCGATCTTTTTCACGGGCACGGCTGCCGGCGTTGCACCTTACACCGTGCGCATGGACATCGTGGTCACGTTTGACGGTACCCCCAACGTCGTGTTGACAGCGCCTACCATCACGACAGCGATGATCGCCGGACAACCCGTCAACGTGCGTTGGGCGATTTCACCGGGCAGCGCCATGCCGGTACGCTATCGCGTATTCCTTTCGACCAACAGCGCACAGACCTGGCTCTTGATCGGTGAAGCCCCCGCCAACGTGGGCAATTATCGCTGGACGATTCCGCTCAATTATCCCGTAGGCACGCCGCTGCGGTTTATGGTGCAGGCGCTTGACGCTACCAATCGCGCCGGACTCGATTACAACAAACAAGACCTGCGCGTCGGCCCGGCGCAAACGGCGACGAACTAATTCCCCCAGGTAAGGCAACCTCGCAAGTTGCCAACCCCGGCAAGCTGAAAGGCGCAAGCAAGTCGTGAAACTCGCTTGCGCCTTTTCTTCTTTTCCGAGAGAAACCTTTCGCGTGTCTTTCTTCAGATAAAACATCGCGGGCCGCCACAACCCCTCTCACAATGCTGCCCCAACGCCGGAACCTGTCACGCAAAGGCTTAACCCGAAACTGAAAAAGGAAGGCCGAGTCTATGACTCAACCTCCCTTTTGGAGTTATCTAACCTGCTGAATTCACTAACCTAAAACCAAGTCAGGAAACCAGCCTAGTTACCAACCGGCAGATCTTCGCAGTTGGGCGGGAAGATCGGCACGATGTAGCCGTTCTCAGCATTGAATGGAGCCAACGTCAGCTTATGCAGGTTGCGGCCACCCGTGAATGCGCCCGGCTGTGAACCGGCATTCGCATAGTAGGTCAGGATCGCACCTAGCAAACCACGTTGACCTTGCGGACTCCACAGTCTCATCCAGCCCGTGCGGCCTTGACCGATCACGCCATTAAACGTTCCGGTCACGCGCGGGAAGGTGTTCGACAGAATGCCCGATACTTGGCAGTTGCCGCCCAATTGGA
>JABFSD010000758.1 GCA_013140935.1 Acidobacteriota bacterium | reverse complement strand
CAAAGACATTGATCCGCTGGTCGAGCGTGTAATTCTGCGCTGTCTGGAAAAAGACCCGTCGAAGCGATTGGCCTCGGCCAAACAAGTTGCGGATGCGTTGCCGGGCGGCGATCCGTTGGCGGCGGCGCTGGCGATGGGCGAGCCGCCTTCGCCGGCGATGGTCGCGGCAGCGGGGTCGAAAGAAGGGATGAAGCCGATGTATGCGGTGGCGTGTCTAATCGCAGTCGTTGTGGGATTGATTGTTAATGCGGCGCTTGGAGACAAAATTTCAATCTACCCAAGTTTGTTGCGCGAATATTCGCCGGAAGATTTGACGCGCAAAGCACAGGACATAACGCGGCAACTTGGGTACACGAACCGTCCGGCAGACAGCGCTTCTGGGTACAAGATTAATGGGGAATACGGCGAGTACGTTCGTAAAAACATTCCCTCGGACAAACAACGCGATCTATTTGCAACGGTACAATCACCCTTGATTTACTGGTATCGCCAAAGTCCGCAGTATCTACAATCACGGAGTGCCGGATGGGTTGATGATTATGATCCGCCACGAGAAATATCCGGGATGATTGGCGTCTGGCTGGATTCGAAAGGGCGGTTGACCCGCTTCGAGGCCGTGCCACCCCAGGTAGATCAGTCTTCCGATACTCCACAACCACCGGATTGGAAACCATTATTCATTGCCGCTGGCCTTGATCCGACAAGCTTCAGTTTGGCCCCATCACAATGGGCTCCACTGGCGGTTTGTGATGTGCGAGCTGCCTGGACGGGAACGCATCCGGCGCTACCGCAGATTCCTCTGCGTATCGAAGCCGCTGCGTATCGCGGCAAACCGATTTATTTTCAACTCATCTGGCCCTGGACCAGCGCTGCGCGGATGCAAGAAATTGAGCAGACCACCGCTAATATCGTGTTCATCATCATCGTTGGTTTGCTTCTGCTTGGGGCTTCACTGCTTGTTCGCCACAATTTTCGCGAGGGGCGCGGGGATCGGCGTGGAGCTTTCAGACTGGCGGCTTTCATCTTTTTCTCCAGCATATTGAGTTGGCTCTTTGGCGCGCATCATTCCCCAGATATTGCTTACGAGATTGCTGGATTTTTCGGGATTGGAGTCAGCCGTGCCTTGTTATGGGCAGGCTTTGGCTGGGTACTCTACATCGCGCTCGAACCGTATGTGCGGCGGCGCTGGCCGGTGGTTTTGATTTCGTGGAATCGAGTGCTTAGTGGCAACCTGCGTGATCCAAAGGTTGGTCGTGATTTGCTCATGGGTACCCTGATGGCGATTGCCGCTGTCACCATTTTGAACCTGCCTCTGATTTTCTATAGCAACAATACCGTTTCGATGGATGAGTTCGCACGAGAAGCGCTCCCCGGGTTCCGCTTTCTGCTTGCTTCGGGTTTCGCAATCCCACCTCTTTGGATACCAGGAACCCTGTTATGCCTGTTTCTGCTGTTTGTGTTGCGCACTCTCGTGCGGTGGCAATGGTTGGCGACGGTTATTTTGGTTTTACTTTTTGTCTTGCTGCTGAGTCCTCCTGGAGGTGGCCTATTGATGCGCACCTTTAACGGACTGTTTCCTCTTTTAATTATTTTCATTCTGTTGCGTTTTGGGTACTTCGCCTTTGTCACGTTTTTCTGTGTCATTGAATTTCTGTCTTACCCAATGACTCTGCATTTCTCGGCTTGGTATACAAACTCGGCGCTGGTGGTCGTGGGGACAATTCTGGCAATCGCGATCTACGGGTTCCATACAGCGTTAGGCGGGCAGAAAGTATTCACAGGCAAGCTGCTGGAAGAGTGAAACCTGGGTAAGCCCGCGCCCCCGCGTGCCCCTCGGCGTCAGTCGTAATCAATCCGTAGGAAACTGCTTCCAGCACCAAGCCATGCGCTGCCGAGCAGCACGCGGGGGGCGTGCTTACCCAGATGACAGCGGGTGTTCGTGGGCAAGCTGCTGGAAGAGTGAAGGCAATCCGGCAGGCTGTAGTAGAATGCCGCCCGATAGGCTTTCTCAAGTAAAACAAAGGCGGTTTACCGATGCAGCTTTACGATGTTATCTGGAAAGAGCAATTCGTTGACAAGCTGGCTGACAAGCACGGCGTCTCGACCGATGAAGTCGAGGAAGTCCTGTTCGACCAACCGCACGTTCGTCTCGCCGAAAGAGGGCGCGTCAAAGGCGAGAACCTTTACACTGCTTATGGGCAAACAGCGGCGGGCCGTTATCTGGTTGTCTTTTTCATTCGCAAACGCCGCGCGACGGCTTTGCCAATCTCAGCGCGCGATATGAGCGCGGCTGAACGCAGGTATTACCATGAACAAAAAGAAGCAAATTGATCCGATCCCGGAAGAATTCGCCAGCTATGAAGCGGCTGCTGAATTTTGGGATACGCACGACACGACTGATTACCCTGACGCTTTTCGCACCGTCAAAGTGCAGAGCGAGTTGCGCGCGCGCCATTACGAGGTCGAGCTTGAAGCCGATGTGGTTAAGGCGCTGCGCGCGCAAGCACGGCAGAGCGGCGTCAAACTCAGCCAGCTTGCCAGTCAGTTGCTAAGGCAACAGTTGCCGCCGCAATTGAAAACGAGTCCGAGCAAGGCCTAGCGCGATGGCACTGAAAGTGAGTCCGAATCAATTGGTGCTGTCAGCGGTCAACCGCGTGAAAATCCCGAACCTGCCGTTTCGCGCCGAATACGACGCGAAAGTGGATACGCTTTATTTGCGGTTTCACGAAGACCTAAAAGCGACGCGCAGCAAAAGCGACACGGCCAACGGCGTGATTTACGACTATCACGAAAAGACGCTGGTGGGCATTGAAATCCTGGAGGCTTCAGCGGCCTGACGATAAAAGTGCCTCGTGATGGCTGACACAGCGATCAGGAAAGGTGCCGCGTGATTCAACGCAACTCTTCAAACACTTCCAACGCGAACGGCACACGCCCGAACGGCGCTGAGACTTGCACGCCCTGCACATAAGGCCGCACTTCGGCCAGCATCTCGCGCGCGATGGCGATGCCTTCTTTGAGCGCGGCATTGCTGTCTTCGCACTTGCGCATGCGTTCGAGAATGTGGTCGGGCACATTCACGCCGGGAACTTCGTTGTTGAGGAATTCGGCGTTGCGAAAGCTCACCAGCGGCCAGATGCCGGGGATGATCGGGATGCGGCAATGTTCGATACGTTTGAGGAAGTGTTTCAATTGCGCCGTATCGAACACCGGCTGCGTGATGGCGTACTCAGCCCCGGCTTCGACCTTGTATTCAAAGCGCCGCAGTTCGTAATCCAAATCCTGCGCGCCGGGGTTGACGCCTACGCCGATGACGAACTTGGTCGGTTCGCCGATGGAATTGCCGCCGGGGTCAATGCCGTGATTCAAACGATTGACCAGATTGCACAGGCCGATGGCGTCAATGTCGAACACGGCAGTCGCATCAGGATAAGGCCCCATCTTCGGCGGGTCGCCCGTGACCAACAGCATATTGCGCAAGCCCAAGGCCGCCGCGCCCAGCAAGTCTGAAAACATTCCCAACAGGTTGCGATCACGGCAGGCGTAATGCGTCACGGCTTCGAGGCCGACTTGCTGTTCGATGATGAGCGAGACGGCGAGCGCGCCCATGCGCGATTGCGCGCGCGGTCCGTCGGGTACGTTGACGGCGTCTACGCCATTGTCTTTGAGCAACTGCACGCCCTTGAGCATGCTCGACGGATCGCAGCCTTTGGGCGGAACGATTTCGACGCTGGTGACGAATTCGTTGTTGGCGATTTTTTTCGCCCACCGCGAACGCTCGGCAAACGGCATCGGCTCGACGGCTTGCGAAGCAGTATCTTCGACAGTGATGGCGGCCACGGAGGTGCGCCCCGGACTCAGCGCACGCGCGGCTCCCACCATCATATTGATGTGTTCGGGCGTCGAGCCGCAGCAACCGCCGACAAAGCGTACACCCGCGCTGATGAGACGCTTGGCATATTCGCCAAAGTAATCAGGCGTCGCCATATACATATGCCGTCCGCCCACATCGCGCGGATTGCCCGCGTTGGGTTGCGCCGACAAGCGCCGCGTCGTGACCTGCCGCATCTTTTCGATGGCTTCGAGAATCGTTTGCGGCCCGACCGAACAGTTCAAGCCAATCACGTCATCAGGGCCAAGCCAGGCGTCGAGCCTTTCGGTGAAGACTTCTGGCGCAGTGCCATAAGCCGTTTCACCGCGTTCGTTGATCGTCATTTGCGCGAAGATGACGTGATCGCACAATTCGCGCACGGCCAAGATGGCTTGTTGCATCTCAGCCAAATCGTGAAAGGTTTCGAGTACGAAGCAATCCACTCCGCTATCCAATAAAACCTGTGCCTGCTCTTTGAACAGCGCGCGCGCTTCGTCGAGCGAAGTCGGGCCATAAGGTTCAAGACGTACGCCTAATGTCGAAATTGCGCCCGCGACAAAAACATCGTGCTTGGCTGATTCGACGGCGTTGCGCGCCAGCTTCACCGCAGCGGTGTTGATGTCAACGAGCTTGTCATCCAGCCCTTGTTTCGCCAGCCGCAACCGCGACGCGCCAAACGTATTGGTCTCGATAATCTCAGCGCCCGCCTTGATGTATTCACGATGAATGTTGGCAATCAAATCGGGCGTAGACAGATTCAACTCGTCGTAGCTGCGGTTGATATAAACGCCCTTGCTGTAAATCATCGTGCCCATCGCGCCGTCAAAGACGCGCACGCGGTCTGCTTGCAGAAAAGCTCGAAAGTTGTTCATAAAAGTAAAAAACTCCGCGCTGCTGACAACGCGGAGTTTAGAAGATGCCTGTGATTTGATTGCCGGATTCCGACCAGGCTCGTTAGCAGTTTTATCTTTCAGTTTTATCTTTAAAGATTCTTTTCGTGGAGCAATTCGCCGGAACTCGCCACGCGCTGATCAGATTTGCAAAAAAAGCGGAGGCAGAAGGATTCGAACCTTCGGTAAGGGTTTTAGCCCCTACAACGGTTTAGCAAACCGCCGCCTTCAGCCACTCGGCCATGCCTCCAATGGGTCGGCATTGTCTTCATCGTCCTTGAGGCTGTCAACCCATTGAACGGCTTGCTGGTCATCCGCACGAACGGCGCATTTTTCTTTTGGGCGATCAGGGCGGTTTCACCAAGCTGTTCTGCTGAACTTATTTGAAATCCCGCATTCGAAAAGCTAATTTGACGGTAAGGTAGCTAGTGTCTTGTCGTGCCAAGTTCCGGCTGCCAGCAAAATCGTAGTGAGCAGTTATGTGGCAGCTTTCAAATCGTCTCTATCTCAAAATCACTTGTCTCGGATTCGTAGCGTTGTTTGCTGGTTGGGAAGGATGCAGTGGGCATCCGGCGTCGCCTGCCGACTCCAAGCTGTACGACGCGGCTTATTCAATCGAAGCTCCGTTGGGTCTGGACTTGCAATCGGCTTCTTATCACGTGCCGAAAGACAATCCGCTGACCGAAGCGAAGGTCAAATTGGGCAAGCGCTTGTTTTTTGAAAAAGCGCTGTCGGCAGACGGAACACTCGCGTGCGCTTCGTGCCACGTGCCGGAGAAGGGGTTTGCCGATCCGCAGCGATTTTCCGTAGGTATTCGCGGGCAAAAGGGCGGGCGGCAAGCACCTGCGGTTCTCAACCGCGTTTTCAGCCGCAAACAGTTTTGGGACGGACGCGCGGCTTCGTTGGAAGAGCAGGCGTTGGGGCCAATGATGAACCCGATTGAGATGGGGCATCCCAATGTGCAAACCATTCTGCGCTATTTGCAAAATGAAGCGAGTTACGTCGCCGCGTTCAAAGAGGCCTTTCCCGAACAAAGCGGAGCCATTAGCGATGTCATTAATGAGCTAACACTCAGTCGCGCCATTGCCAGCTTCGAACGCACGATTCTGGCGGGCAATAGTCCTTATGACCGCTTCGCGCAAAACGACGATAAATCAGCGATGAGCGAAGCGGCGTTTCGCGGTTATCAGCTTTTTCTCGGCAAGGCGGGCTGCGCGAGTTGTCACGTAGGCTTCAATTTCACCGACGAGAGTTATCACAATTTGGGTACGGCGGCTTTAGCAAAGAAACCTGACCTGGGGCGTTTTGAAGTGTCTAAACTCGACGGGCATCAAAGCGCGTTCAAGACGCCTACGTTGCGCGAAGTGGCGAACACTGCGCCGTATATGCACGACGGTTCGTTCAAGACGCTAGAAGAAGTCGTTGCATTTTACAATCAGGGCGGGCGATTGAATCCGGCGCTGTCGCCAAAGATCAAACCGCTGGGATTGACCGCGCCAGAACAAAAAGACCTGATCGAATTCCTGAAAGCGTTGTCAGGCGAAGTGGTGTGGTATGGCAAAGCGGACGATATGCAACGCGCGGCGCACAAGTCTGACGTTAAGCCGACGATGTGAGGACTATGGCTGAACCTTCTCAAACTCAATCTGTCGAAAAACAAATTCTGGAACTGCGGCAGACGATCAACGAACACGACCATCGTTATTATGTGTTGAGTGCGCCGGTGATTGCCGATGTCGAATACGACGCGCTGATGAAACGGCTGCAAGCACTCGAAGCCGAACGACCTGATCTGATTACGGCGGATAGCGTTACGCAACGAGTTTCGGGAAAGGTGGCAGCAGGGTTCGATGAATACCTGCACAAGCGCGCGATGCTTTCACTGGATAACAGTTACAGCATTGACGATCTGCGCGATTGGGCGAAACGTTGTGACAAGCTGGCCGAAGGGCGTGCGTTTGATTACGTGGCGGAGTTGAAAATTGACGGCTTGAGC
>JABFSD010000142.1 GCA_013140935.1 Acidobacteriota bacterium | reverse complement strand
GCATTACCTCCTGCGTTATCTTGAGGCTTCGGGTTGTCAGGTTACGGTCGTGCCTGCGCGCACTTCCGCCGAAGACGTATTGAAGCTCGCGCCCGAAGGCATTTTCCTTTCCAACGGGCCGGGCGACCCGTCTGCCGTGCCCGACATCGTGGCGAACCTGCGTACGCTGGTGAAAGCAGCGCCGGTTTTCGGCATCTGTTTGGGTCATCAATTGTTGGCGCTCGCGTTTGGCGGCAAGACTTATAAACTCAAGTTCGGACATCGCGGCGGCAATCAGCCGGTCAAGAATCATCGCACTGGCAAGATCGAAATCACTTCACACAATCACGGCTTTGCCGTAGACCCCGCGAGTCTCGATCCGAACGAAATCGAACTGACGCATTTCAATCTCAACGATGGCTGCCTCGAAGGGCTGCGCCACAAGCGGCTGCCCGTCTTCTCGGTGCAATATCACCCCGAAGCCGGGCCTGGCCCACACGACGCGACTTATTTGTTTGCCGAGTTCATCGAAAACATGCGCGCCCGGCGCAGTTCGCCCAAAGAGATGGCGCAGGCGGGCTGATGTGATTCGTATTCAGGGGAGCGATTTATGCAACGTACTCTCTTGCGACTTGGTTTAGTCATCGCCTTTCTGGCGAGCGCGATCAGTGTCTTTCAATCCAACTTTGCATTTGGCGAAGCCCAATCGCACAACGT
Source organism: Acidobacteriota bacterium (assembly GCA_013140935.1). Classification (GTDB taxonomy): domain Bacteria; phylum Acidobacteriota; class Blastocatellia; order RBC074; family RBC074; genus JACPYM01. The sequence continues at coordinate 6,068 of JABFSD010000142.1, read as the reverse complement.
GCCGCTCGGCTTGCCTGCCGATACGTGGCTGCATTTCGTACCGCGTCAGAATCCGCAAACCGCTGCGAAAGTCGAACTCGGTCGCAAGCTGTTTTTCGACAAGCGCCTTTCCGCCGACGGCACCGTCGCCTGCGCCACCTGCCATCAGCCCGAACGTGCCTTCGCCGACGACAAGCCCGTAGCCGAAGGCGTCCTGAAGCGGCGCGGCACACGCAATTCGCCCAGCATTCTCAACGTCATTTATAACAACGGACAGTTTTGGGACGGACGCTCCGACACGCTCGAAGAACAAGCCGTCTTACCGCTTATCAATCCGCTCGAAATGGGCGATCAAACGCACGATGACGTAATTGCGCGCTTGCGTGCGCTGCCCGAATACGTCACAGCCTTTCAACAAACTTTCGGCAAACCCACGATCAACATCATGCTCGTTGGCAATGCGATCTCCGCGTTTGAACGCACGTTGCTCTCAGGCGCAGCACCGCTTGATCGCTATCTCGCGGGCAACAAGGTTGCGCTGAACGACGCTGAGTTGCGCGGCATGGCCGTCTTTCGCGGACGCGGACGTTGCACACGCTGCCACACGATGAACGAGCATCGAATGCTTTTCAGCGACTACGAATACCGCAACACTGGCGTAGCCGCGCGGCATCCCGAATTTGAAAAACTCGCGCGCCAGCTTTTCCACGCCAGCGACGACGAGCTTCCCCAACTTGTCAAACAACTCGCCTCGCAACCCGGCGGCTCTGAGTTAGGACGAATGCTAGTGAGCCATCACATTCTCGATGTCGGTTCATTTCACACGCCAAGCCTGCGCAACGTAGCCCTGACCCCGCCTTACTTTCACGACGGCAGCGCCGCGACGCTGGCTGACGTAGTGAAGTTTTATAACGAAGGCGGCAAAGACAATCTCAACCTCGACACCGAACTGCATCCGCTTGGGTTGACGGAAGAAGAACAGCGTGACCTCGTGACGTTTTTAGGCGCATTGACGGGTTCACAGCCGCAAGTGGCACAACCGCTTTCCGCCATGCGAAACCGACGAATGAATTGAGCGCGGTTCAGAATCCTTCAGAAAAATCGCGGAATCTGCGGAAGAGCGCGGAAGTTCTGGCAAGTTTCCTGTGAGACGGAAAGTACCTAACAGTTTCCATAGAAAAGAAAATGCGGGAAAGGAAAATTGGCAAATGAAACTTGCCTCGTGGACGCCCCGTGATTGACGCGCGACAGATGTGATGGTGCGCGAAAACTGGCGAATGGGTATTGGTGCTGATGCGACGCTTCATCATTCAAGCGGCTTGGTCGAACGCATTTACGGCAAGCGGCCTGTGGCTTATCGCATCTTTTTACGCTGGTGCTTGAATGAATTGCGTTAGCGGCCGTAGCACAAGATGACATCTTGTGCTACGGCCGCCGATCAATTGGTTGAAAGGAAAAGCATGAAACATTGGATGTTGGGAACGCTCTTGTTAGGTAGTTTAGCTTTTACCATCGCAGCCCAAAGCAAACGCAAACCCGTTGCAACGCCTACGCCGGTTGCGGGCATCGGCATCACGCCGCGTCCGATGGGACAAACGCCAGCGACGACGCCTGCGCCGGACGTGAAAAATCTGCCGCCTAAAATTTATCCGCTGACTGGGAAGGTCACGGCCATTTACCGCGAACTCAATACGCTCGAAGTCGAACACGACAATATTCCTGATTACATGGAAGCGATGACAATGAAGTTTCCCGTCAAAGACCCGAAGCTGATAAAGGGGCTGAAAGTCGGCGACGTGATTCAGGCCAGGTTACACGTCAGCCAGAACAGCGGCGATTGGTGGTTGAGCGACATTCGCCGCAAGCGCAAGTGAGGGCGCGTTACGGTTTAGTAGGCGGCACCGGCTCGCCATCAGTAATTTTGATGTCGGTCTCGAACTTGCGATAGAACTTGAACGAAAGCAGGTTGCGGAAATACATCTTCTGACGGCGGTCGGCGATGATGAATTCGGCGCGAATCGGTAAGAGGAAGTCTACGTCAATGCCGCGCAGCTTGACCCAGTCGTAATCAATCGAACTTTCAGAACTGGTCACGGGATAAGTCGCGGGCAGGTCGTCTACGGCCTGATCAATGCGCAGCACGATTTTCTTTTCTTCATCAATCCACACTGTGCCGCTGTAACCAACCACGATGGGCGGATGCCCTTCGGCTTTGACCGTCAACTTGGCGCTGGCTTGCGCTACGCTAAAGTCATAAAGCCGCGTCGCGCGATTGCCCAGCCGATCTTTGCCCGCCGCCTTGAAAAACGCTTTGGTATCGACGGCGAATAATTCCGACAACATCGAAGCGAAGTCTCCGCGTGAAGTCGCGCCGCCCGCGTCTTCGAGCGAGCGCGTAGGTGGGCGTCCGATGCTGTTCATCGGTTTGTATTTCTCGCCCTGCTTGCGGCTGTAAGTCAGTTCGTAAGACAGCTTGTCTGCGCGCTCCCACGCACCGCTGGCTTCGTAATCGAAATAGCGTTCGATGTCTTGTTGGCAAATAAAATCAGGCAATTCGTCAAGATAGTCGCGTACGTTGCGCCGCGCCTCGTCGAGAAAAGGATCGGCAACTTCCTTATGAATAATGATCGTGCTGTTGGCCGTAGCCGAAAGCCGTTCGCCCGCGCGTTTGACGGCATTGATGAGTTGTTGATGCGCTCCGTTGGTGCGTAGTCGGGCGACGGCTTCGGGCGTAGGGTCGAAAGCCACACCGTTGCGATCAACCAGAATGGCGAGATTGGCTTCGGTGAGGTCGCGGCCTACTTTTTGGCGCAACGCGATGTTCAACGATTGCAGCGAGTATGGTTCGCTCGCCGCCACCGTCGTAGCGCGTTGCGCCAGCGTTGCGCTCGCCAGCACGAATAAAAGAAATAAAGTCCAAAGGTTTCTGCTCACGGTTATTTAACTCCTTCTTCTGGCGCGTTCTGCCCTGTTTTCTGAACGCCTTGCGTAGCCGCGTCTTGCACAAGCCGCGCATAAAGCGCCTCAGTCTGGCGGCGCGTGTCTTCAAAGCCTAACGACGTTTCAATCGTGTAATCGGCAACTTTTACTTTTTCCGCCGCAGGCATCTGCGCGGCGATGCGCGCTTCGGCCTGGGCTTGCGTCAGTTGATTGCGCGCCATCAAGCGTTCGAGTTGCAGTGCGGGCGTGCAATGCACCACGACGACTTTGTCGAATCGTTTATAAGAACCCGTCTCGATCATCAGCGCCGCGTCAACGACGGCAATCGCTGACGGATCAAGCGTCGCCAGCCACGCCGCTTGGGCTTCAAAGACGCGCGGATGAACGATAGCGTTCAATCGTTGACGTTTCGCTTCGTCACCGAAAACGATTGCCCCCAGCGCCGGACGATTGATCGTGCTGTCAGCATTCAAAACCGTTTCGCCAAACTCAGTCACGATATCGTGATAAGCGGGCTTGCCGGGTTCGATGGCCTGATGCGCGACGACATCGGCGTCGAGCGTTTCGCAACCCAACTCGCGCAGCACACTCACGACATACGATTTGCCCGTAGCAATTCCGCCAGTCAATCCGACTTTGAGCATTACGCTTTGCCTCGCCGCATCACCGCAGCCTTCAACGTATTTTGCATCAGCATCGCAATCGTCAACGGCCCTACGCCGCCGGGCACGGGCGTAAACCATCCGGCCTTTTCGATGACGCTGCGCGGTTCGACATCGCCGATTAGCGTGTATCCGCGCTTGGCGATGCCTTCCAGGCGTTGTGGGATTTCCGCGTCGGGGAAAACGCGGCGCGCTTCATCGGGCGAAGTCAGGTTGTTGATGCCTACGTCAATCACGACCGCGCCCTCTTTGACGTAATCGCCCGTGACCATCGCGGTGCGTCCGATGGCGGCGACTAAAATATCTGCGGTGCGTGCAACGGCGGGCAGGTCTTTCGTTCGTGAATGACAGATCGTCACCGTCGCGTGGCGATGCAATAACAACATGGCTTGCGGCTTGCCGACGATGTCGCTGCGTCCGATGACGACGGCGTGTTGGCCCGCAATCGGTATTTGATAATGATCCAATAATGCGATGACACCCGTGGGCGTACACGGCGTGAGTGCGTCTTCGCCTTGTGAGAGACGGCCTACGTTGATGGCGTGAAAGCCGTCTACGTCTTTCAGCGGATCAATCGCTTCGAGAATGCGGCGCGTTTCGATCTGCGGCGGCAGCGGCAACTGCACGAGGATGCCGTCAATTTCATTGCGTGCGTTGAGTGATTGGACGAGCGCGAGCAATTCATCCGTAGTGGTAGACGCAGGCAATTCATGCTTTTCAGAATGCAGCCCCAGCGCTTGACAGGCTTTGACCTTGCTGCCGACGTAAACCTTCGACGCGGCGTTGTCGCCGACAATGACGACGGCTAGTCCGGGTTGTAAACCTTGCGCGATGAGCTTTGCGGCGCGGGCGGCGACATCCTGTTTCAAGGCTTCGCCGACCAACGTTCCATTGAGAATCTGTGCGGGCATGAATGTTTTACCTTGTAAGCATTACCAAGTTTCGTCAGGAGTGGCGCAGCTTAACACACATTCGTGAAAGTCGCGCGCAAGCCTATGGCTATTGGGTGTTAGCGCACAGAAAATTTTGTGAACGAATGAGAAAGTGCTTCGTTGGTTACGAACGCTGTGTTACATTCCGTGGCGTTCAAGCATTCATTATTCCGTTGCTACCGCGACCATCCCTTCGCGTTATCAATATGGAACGTTGTCGTTTCATCAGTTTCCTTGCGCCGTCTCACCCCATCATAAAAGCGCTGGCATAAAAGTGCCGGAAGCACGCAGGTGTTTTTCCGGCTTGAAGCAACCCTTTCGCAGGCAGAGACAACCAACGCGCGCCCCGTGATCTTCGCTCACGCATAGACACAGCACCCCGCGAACGTTTTTCTTTCCTGTCCCCACGACGCATCGCACAAGCACGATGCCCCCTGATTGCATCCTAGAGCGCATTCTTAGAGATCGCATTCTTACTTTTTTTATTTTGCATGGCTTTTTAGCAAACCGAGACGAATCACTTTCCCATTACCATTCAAGGAGACAGGACTATGAGTGCAGCGATCCAATACTTACGTTCCACCGCCGCCAGTGCTGCTGTTGTCACTGACGCTTTGGTCGAAGCCCCCCGCAACAACATTTCTTATTTCGAGGCCGCGCCCGAACAACGCTTGCGCCGCGCGCTCGACAAGATCACCGACTTGCAGGCCGAAGTCAGAGTGCTGCGCGATGAGTTGTCGCGCACCGAACGCGCTTCGTCGCATTACGAACGGCTATTGAAAAACGCTTTGGTACGCGAGCAGGAACTCAAATCGCTGGTCGGCAGACATCTCGCGTAAAGTCACAAACCTTTCAACGAATCGAAAAGGGCAGTCGCGCACGATGAGTGCGGCTGCCCTTTGTTCGTTTTACGCGCGCGGTTTTTGCGGAGTAAGCTGCCGCGCAATGGCGCAACCGCAAATCATTCTCGAAACGAATTACTCGCTCGAATTTCGTACGTTCACCCAACGCGCCAACCGCCTGCCGCCACCCAACGATTTCCTGCTGGTTTATGCCGTCGCCTCAACCTTCGATTCATGGCCGACTGACAGCATCGTACTCATCAATCCGCAAGAGGCTTACGAACTGCCACGCAATCGCGGACGCAGCGAATTGCTGCTGGTTCGCCTTGCGCCGCAAGCCTTGATTGAGACGGCTACGCGATTGAGGTTGCATCGGGAAGCTGCGCTGTTGAGCTTTCGCCAAACGCTCGAACCGCTCACTGACGCACGGTTGCAAGCGACGTTGGCTGCCTTAGTGAATGAATGGCAAACGCGCGCCGCCGGTTGGCGCGAGATGCTCGGTTCATTGGTTCAACAATTGACCGTGCATCTGTTGCGGCAACACATCAACGTCAAACGCTCAGACGAAATCGAACTCTCGCGCGTCGGTCTCGTAGACCGCCGTTTGCGCCGCGCCATCGAATTCATGCACGACCATTGCGGACGCGATCTCAGTTTGCGCGAAATCGCCGAGGCCGCTTATGTGAGCGAATTTCATTTTGCGCGCCTCTTCA
>JABFSD010001183.1 GCA_013140935.1 Acidobacteriota bacterium | reverse complement strand
GCTTTCATTGGGCTTTGCGCGCGGCGGCCTCTGCGGCGGCCTCAGATTTGCAGGGGGGGGGTAGCGCATGTTGTTCGAGATGGGTGATGACGATAGAGATACGGCGACTCATGAGAGATTCCTCCTATGACTGGAAAACGTTGATGTTATGGCACCACCTAATGCAGACCGTGAGTTGGTTAGGGCTTATCGGTATAGCTTCACGATGCTCGGCGCGAGACAGTTGGCATCTGACCCAGTAAGGTGAAGTTACTGATTTATTCGTTCGTGGGGAAAAGCGAGGCGGAATATAAGCAACCCGCCTCAGAGAAACAAGGCTTCAGCAAGTTAAATCAAGCTGAAGACAGAAAAAAAAGTAATACAGAAAGAAAAAGCCGTGGCACTCAACTGACCGCAGACTTATTCAAGGCGCTTGATGCTGCTGATCAACCTTCCGTAAGCAGCTTCGTGTTCCGCTTTGCGGGCGCGGTTGAGTTGCGAAAAGATGACGAGCGGCGTTTGGGCTTCGAGAATGTCAACGCTCCATTCAATCGTAGCGCCGTTCAACGCATTCGTGACCTGGCCTGATTGGCTGAGGTGTTTCATACCTTTGAAATTGCCTTGCTTGAACTTGGGCAGCTTGGCGGGAGCGGCGTCCTGCAAAAATCCTCTGAGGTATTGTTCGACGCGCGGTTCGGCGGCGTTCGCTTCGGTCTCGGCAAAGTGAATCACCAAGCCGTTGTCAGGCGCGGCGACGATGACGGAGTTATCGGCTTGGCGTTCGACGCGCCAGCCTTCCTGCCAATCGAATTGCAATCCGGCTTTTTCGAGCGAATAGCTCAACGCCTTCGGCGAGACGCTTGGCGTAGGTGTAGGCGTCGGAGCCGTATTGTTAGAGGTGAGCGGTAAGGTCGTAGACTTGCAAGCCAGCACGATCATTACCGAAAAGAAAAGCGCAAAGAACTGTTTATGCATATCCCGTCCGTTCCAATAGGCACAGGGCGTGACGCAATGAATACACCAAGACGAGGGCAAACTCGTGTCGGGTGAGTTACACGAAGTTTACTGATTTGGTGATGAAATGCGTCCTCGTACTGTGCGAGTTTTTGGGTTATTGGAACAACGAGATCAATTTATAAGTGAGAGCGGCGATGCCGGCTGCCGCTGGGATGGTAATAACCCATGCCCATACGATTCGTCCAGCCACGCCCCACTTTACGGCGGAAAGACGATGCGTTGAGCCTACGCCGACAATCGCGCCGGTGATGGTGTGCGTCGTCGAAACCGGAATGCCGAAATGTGTCATCAGCATAATGACCAATCCGCCGCCGGTTTCGGCGCAAAAGCCGCCTACGGGTTTGAGCTTGGTGATTTTTGAACCCATCGTTTTAACGATGCGCCAGCCGCCCGACATCGTACCCAAACCGATAGCCGTGAAGGCTGAGATAATCACCCACGTAGGAATGCTGTTGTCGTTAGCATTGTGCCATCCGGCAATCGTGAGTGTAGCCATGATGATGCCGATGGTTTTTTGCGCATCGTTGCCACCGTGCGAATAGCTGAAGAGCGAAGCCGATAGCAATTGGCCTACGCGAAAGATGCGATCTACGCGGGAGGGGGCAAAGGAGCGGAAAATCCATGCCACGATGACCATCAGCGTGATGCCGAGAATCATACCGAGCATGGGCGACATCACGATGGCTGACAGTGTGCCTGCCCAACCTTTCGGCCAGGCTTGCCAGATCAATACGCCCCAACCGGCTTTGGCGATGGCTGCGCCTGCGTAAGCGCCCACCAGTGCGTGCGAAGAACTCGTGGGCAGCCCGAAATACCAAGTGAGCAGGTTCCAAGAAATCGCGCCGACGAGTCCAGCCAGCACAACCCAAAGCGTAACCTGATTGATATCTACGAGGCCTTTGTAAACGGTCTTGGCTACGCCGATGCCGCCGAAGATCGCGACAAAGTTAAAGAAGGCTGCGAGCAGAACGGCTTTGCCCGGCGACAAGACGCGCGTTGAAACGACGGTGGCGATGGAATTGGCGGCATCGTGAAAGCCGTTCGTGTAATCAAAGGCCAACGCCAACAAAATAATGAACACGACGAGAATGTGAGTTGAATCCATAAGATCCTCTGAAAAATCCTCTGAGAACTGGTTTGAAAAACGGCTTACCCAATGGTTAAGCGTTCTTGAGCGTGATTGATTCGAGGACGTTTGCGGCGTCTTCGCACTTGTCAATCGCGCGCTCCAATTTTTCGTAGAGTTCTTTCAATTTCAGGATTTGAATCGGGTCGGTCTCGGTTGAGAACAGGCGATCTACGGCGTCGTGGTGATAGGTGTCGCCTTCGCTTTCGAGGGTGTGAATTCCCGCGCACTCTTTCAACAGGCCTTCGCCGTCTTTTTCGAGCGAGCCGACGGCTTTTTCCAGACTGGCCGTGAGACGCACCAGCACATCAATCATCTTGACGGCATCATTGGTCGGAGCCGTCAGACGATAAAGAATCACGCGGCGCGAGACATATTCGATGCCATCAATCACGTCGTCGAGCTGGCTCGCCAGTGCGTGAATGTCTTCGCGGTCAAAAGGCGTGATAAATGTCAGGTTGAGTTGCTTGATGATGCCGTGCGTAATTTCATCACAGGTGTGTTCAAGCTGTTTGATTTGATCGGCATAGGCCGCGCGGTTGCCGAAATCGTTGAAAAGTTTCTGTAAAAGCTGTGCGCTTCCGTGAATGTTGGAAGCCAGCCGATTGAATTGGTCGAAATACTTGTCTTCTTTAGGCAGTAAACGAAACATTGGGTTTTATCTCCTTGAATAGTGGGGTCATTACTTTTTACCACTGCCGCTATTTTCAAATAAGCATCTGCAAGGCGCGCAGTATACATAGCGCCTTTGAGAAAGGAAGCCCCGCCCCTTTGATTTAACACCGCGCTAACACGGCACTTCCTGTGTAATTCTTGTCAAAACTTTCCACTCAAAGTTGGCCGCTTTTGGCACTGGCCTTGCAAAGGCGAAGTTAGTGCTGACCGAAAGCACATACGAAAAACAGATTTACAGGCAGGAAAAGGAAGCAGTTCGCAATGCAGCAGTACCGTAACCATCTTCACCGTTTCGGCAAAATCATTCCCTTCGTCGGCATCTTCTGGGTGCTGGCGAACGCCAACCAAACGCTCAAACGCAAGGGCTATGTGTTCGGCACCGTCGAAGTTTTATTGGATATTTGCCCAGTCGTTTGCATCATCAAGGCGGCGATTGAGAGTTACACCGGCGATCTGATTCCCGCCAAACCTGCTCAGGCCCGTCCCGGCAGGCCGCGTTTGCACGCCGTAACCGCAGACGCTTAATCCCTCTCGCTAACCATTTCAATCAAAACAAAAAGTGTCGCCGTTTTGTGACGGTAAGTGGATGACTGTCTTCAATGATTGACGATTTTGTCCCAAATGCGCCGTTAGATGCGCCGTTCGAGAATGTCGCGCATGCGTTTGGCTGATTCGACCGGAGACGGCGCTTCGGCAATGGCCGCGCCTATGATGACGCCTGCGAGCGGCAGGTCGCGCAAGAGCATCAATTCTTCATGGTTGATGCCGCCCGCCAGATAGACTGGCAATTCGATTTGTCGAATGAGCGCGGCGATCTGTTCGACTTTCGCTTCGCGGCTGAGATTGGCCTGATTAAACAGTCCACGACGGTTGACGCAGAGTGAAGCCACGCCAAGTTTGGCAAGTTCGGCAGCACGTTTGGGAATGTCTAAAATGCTCAAGCTGTCAGCCATCACCGTGCCGTCATAACGGTTCGCCGAACGTACAACGCGCGCAATGACTTCATCAGAAGCGCAACCCAAGACCGTCACGACGCTGGCTCCAGCGGCGAAGGCCAGTTCAGCAATCGGTTCGCCTGCGTCAATGACTTTAATGTCGGCGACGACCGGACGACCGCGATAGCGACGGCGCACTTCACGCACCGCGCGAATCCCTTCGCGGATGAGCAAAGGCGTTCCCGCCTCAATCAAGTCAACGTAAGGAGCTACCTTACCGACGAGATCAAGTTCGTGAACCAAATCTGGTGTATCGAGTGCCAGTTGTAGTTTCACTGATCGCCTATCGTCCTTCTTACCTAACCGCAGAGTGAGTAAAAACTACTCCGTTCAAAAATGCTTAAGCCCTGCTTAAGCATCACCGCAGCCTTTATTTTCAGCCTTTTTAGGCAATATCCACACTCGCTGTGGAAAACACTGTGCAAATCTATCTTAAACATCCAAAAACCTTAGCAAAATCGCCTTTTCTTACGGTTTGCACATTTCAGCATCAAACTCGTAACTAGTTGAAAAATCAATAACTTGCCTGATGTCGCCCCGTATCGGTTTACACGCTTTCCACAGCATTACTTAAACATTCCCTTAAGCCTACTCTCCTGTGGAAATTAGTGAAAAACGACTATCAATTACACCGATGTACTATCAAAAACTGGCACTCTTAATACTCGTCCTCGCGCATCTGTTCGACGCGGTCAAGGAAGTCGGGCTTTACGAGTACTGCGCGCGGTTTGCTCGCACCTTCTGATGGGCCAACGATGCCTTCTCGCTCCATCATATCAATGATCGAAGCGGCACGGCCGTACCCAATACTCAACCGTCGTTGTAACACAGAAGTCGAAGCGCGTCCCATCTCGATAACGATCTTGACTGCGTCGTAGTATTTCTCATCGCGCGGACGATCTTCACCCTCAGCGCCTTCGGCTTCTTTGTCGCTCATCGTGACGCGCTCGTCATAAGCCGGTACGCCTTGTGCGCGAATGAAGTCACAGACGCGCTTCACTTCTTTCTCATCCACATAAGCGCCGTGTACGCGCACCAGCCGCGAAGTGCCCGGCGGCATGAAAAGCATGTCGCCGCTTCCTAACAATCCTTCTGCGCCGTTGCCGTCAATGATCGTGCGCGAGTCTACTTTTGAAGATACGCGAAAGGCGATGCGCGAGGGAAAGTTCGCCTTGATGAGACCCGTGATGACATCTACCGAAGGCCGTTGCGTCGCCAAGATCAAATGGATGCCTACGGCGCGCGCCATTTGCGCCAAACGAGTGATGCTTTCTTCGACATCGCGCGCTGACACCATCATCAGATCGGCCAATTCGTCAATGATGATGACGATGAACGGCAGCGGTTGCGGTTTGTCTTCGCTGTTATCGCCGAGTGGTTTCAGATTCGGATTGGTCGTGACCTCGTGGTTGTATTGCTCGATGTTGCGTACGCCGAAAGCCGCCAGATGTTTGTAGCGATTTTCCATCTCTGACACCGCCCACTTGAGCGAATAACTCGCGCGCTTGGCATCGGTCACAATCGGCGTCAGCAAGTGCGGCAAGTCGGCGTATAAGCCTAACTCCAACCGCTTCGGGTCAACCAGAATCAGCTTCACGTCATTGGGCGAAGCCTTATAAAGAATCGAAACCAGAATCGAATTGAGCGCGACTGATTTGCCCGCGCCCGTCGCACCAGCAATCAGCAAGTGCGGCATCTTGGCGAGGTCGGCCACGTAATGCGACCCGTAAATGTTTTTTCCCAACGCCAGCGAAAGCCGCGCTTTTGAGTCGCGGAACTCTTTGGCTTCGACGACTTCGCGCAGCCGAATGACTTCGCGGACGGTGTTGGGGACTTCGATGCCTACCGTAGACTTGCCCGGTATACGATCAATGCGCACCGACTCGGCTTTCAAGCCCAAACACAAATCGTCAACAAGTCCCGTGATGCGGCTGTATTTCACGCCCGGATCAGGCTTGAACTCGAAGGTCGTCACCACCGGCCCCGGACTGATGCGCGTCACCTTGCCCGACACGTTGAACTCTTTGCATTTTTCGGCCAGCAGTCGCGCGCGTTCCATCAAGTCGTCGTCAGTGAATTCAGGACGCGGCGGCGCTTCGGTCAACAACTCAGATTCGGGCAGCTTGTAATTCGCCAGCATCCGCGCGGCACTTTTGGCGAGTCGTTGCAATTTGGATTCTTTGACAATTTCAGCAGATTCCGACGGCTCAATGCGTTTGACCGTAGCCGACGCCAGCATCTCGTCTACCGAGCGGCCCAACGGCGGCGGCGTGGGCGGACGCGGAACTTTCTTCGTCACGCCACTTGTCGTATCTGACATATCCCATGGCGGCACGTCACCGGCTCCACCCAAGTCATCAAAATCATCCGTCAGATCGTCGTTGAATGAATCGTAATCTTCGTTGTTATCTTCCAATGCCAGTGGCAGCGGCGCGGCTGCTTCGGTTTTCGGAATCGGCAGCTTCACCTGAGCGCCGCGCAAAGCGACCGGCCACGATTTCAGCTTGCCCGCCGCAGGCGTCACGTCTTCGACCGGCACGGCCTCTTTCACTTTTGCCACGCGCGCCGGAGCTTTCGGCGTCACATCGCGTTGAACGATTTCCGGCAGTTCGTCTTCTTCTACTTCTGCGATGGCAACCGCTGTCTCGTCATCCAAGACCGTAGACAAATCAGGTTTGCGCGGACCAGTGCCGTTGGTGAGCTTGTTCGCACGTTCAGTAACAAGCGGCTCAACGGTCTTGCGCACTGGCACTTTCACCGGGCGACGCGGCTGTTGCAGGTTCAGCCGAACTTCTTCTTCCTCGTCGCGCGCCCAACCAAATGAACCGCGTAATGATTGCCACCAACCCATCTGATCGCCGGGCAGAAAATCGTCTACGAAAGCGATCATCGAAGTCATCGAAAGCGGCGTCGAAATCACCAGACCCGCCAGCAACAACGCCCCCAACAAAATCAATGCACCGATGAAATTGAAACGGTTCACCAATCCATCGTTC
>JABFSD010001010.1 GCA_013140935.1 Acidobacteriota bacterium | reverse complement strand
GAGCAGCGCAACCTTGGCGAGGTTGCGCCACCGTTGCCAAGGCTTCTTATTCTTTGATGCGATGCAAATTAACGTTTAATCAGCGTTTGCTCTGACGCGGGTTGCAGCCGCAACGCGATGCCACCTTGCCCGACCAGCTTTTCGAGCTCGTTCAATTCGGTCGGCAAAAATTCAGTGAAGTTCTCATAGCCGTTCGCGGTGATAACAATCACGTCTTCATAGCGGATGTAGAGATTTTCTTCGGGCACCCAGAGTTGCGGATCAATCGAAAATACGTGTCCGACTTTGAGCGGGCCACGGTTATAAGGGCCATCGTCGTGAACGGCTAATCCCACCGGATGTGAAAGCGTACCGCCGCCCGTCTCAATCATTTTGCGTGCCGCTTGTTCATACACCGGTTTCGAAAATTTCGTGCGTGCCAACACAGGCGCGATGGCGGCTTTGGCTTGCTCGTAAATTTCTTTGCTCGTGATGCCGGGGCGAATCAGTTTCAGCACGGCGTTGCGATATTCCAATACGAACTGCAACAGCTCGCGTTGCACGGGCGAATACTTGCCGTTGATCGGCCACATCCGCGTCACGTCGCTGGTGTAATAGCCATAGTCCGGCGCGAAATCCATCAAGACCAAATCGCCGTCTTTCAACGGCGCGTTGTTGCGATAGTAATGTCCGTTCCAGATGTTTGCCGTGCCCGCCGCCGTGATCGAACGATAGCCTTCGAGCCGCGCGCCGCCCGCCAGAAAGATATAACGCGCTGCCGCATCAAGCTGATATTCATAGAGACCGGCTTTGGTGCTTTTGATCGCTTCGAGAATGCCCAAACCTGCCAGTTGCGAAGCGCGGCGAACCAACGCGATTTCACGCGAGCTTTTCACGCTGCGCATTTCATCGAGGATGGCTGTCAGGTCGCGCAGGTCAGCGCGCGGCGCACGCGTGCGTAACAAGTTGACGAAATGCGCTTCACGCGAAACGCGCCCGTCCCAATAGTCAGCCGCGATGGCGGCGTTCGCGTTTTGCAATTCATAGCGACTCTCGGCGCTGCCTTCCGCCGGTGTGAACATCGTATAGATCGCGGGCGCGGGCGCTTTCATCAATTCGCTCAACCATTCTTCGCCCATCGCTTTGGTGCTGGCGACGGCGTCTGCGCCGGTCAATTGCTTGACGAGTTCGGCGTCTTCGGCTGAAAGCACTTTGCCTTCGCTGCGTTCGAGGCGTTCGTTGCGCGGCGGCAGAATGATGGTCGTCTTGCGCGTGCGGCCATCGAGCAAGATATAAGCGCCGGGCGTTTCGATGCCGCTCAGGTAATAAAATTCATTCGATTGACGCGGAAAGTTAAAGCCGCGGGCGAGCGATACGCCTTGCACAATCGCTACGGCACGGTCGCCGATCTGATCGAACACCTTTTGCCAGCGTGCCTTGAATTCTTCGGGCGGAAAGTGCGATTGGTAATGAGGCGTTTGCGCAGCCGCCATAGCCGAAACAATCAACAACAAAGCGAATAAGTGATAGGGGCGAAATTTCATGATGGTTTCCTCTTGCAGGTTTTCAAACAGAAAGCGAATTCCCTGAAGCCTGTACAAATAAAAGTGTTTGGTTTTCAATGCTCGTTGACCGCTGATAACGCGGATGCAGCGGATTGGCGCGGATTTTTTTCAGACTCTGAACCGCGTTGATCCGCTGCATCCGCGTTATCAGCGGTCCACGAGCATTAGTGTTTCTCACCATCGAATTACGCGCGGGCTTCAGTTATCTCACCGTGAGAACGGGTTCTCCCAATACTTCGCGGCGTGGTGCTATGCCCAATCCGGGCCGTGTCGAAGCCGCCAGTCTGCCGTGCTGTCGTTGCGGTGCGCCTTCGGCCAGGCTGACCGTCACGTAACTGTTAAAGTCAGTGGACGAGAATAAATACTCAGGCGGTGTGCTGTGTGCCAGATGCGCAATGGCGGCGGTAATAATGTCGCCGCCCCAGGTGTCTTCGATGGTCATCGCGATGCCCAGCGACACGCACAGATCACGAATCTGCCGCGCTTTGGTCAGGCCGCCGACTTTCGAGATTTTCAGGTTGATGACATCCATCGCCTGCTCGCTGTAACCGCGCACAACGGTTTTCAGGTCGTCAATCACTTCGTCAAGAATGAACGGACGATTCGTGTGGCGGCGCACGACCAGACATTCTTCGTAACTCAAACAGGGTTGTTCGATATAGACATTCACATCGCGTACGCCTGCAGCGACACACATCGCTTCGTGTTGCGTCCAGCCGCAGTTGGCGTCAGCCACCAACACATCGCCCGGCAGCAATTCCGCCGCGACGGCGTGAATGCGTGCGATGTCTGTTTCTACGTCACTGCCCGATTTGAGTTGGAATTTCGTATAACCTTCTGCGCGGTATTTGCCTACGTTCGCAGCCATACGTTCCGGCGTGTCTTGCGAGATCGCGCGATAGAGCGCAAAAGTTTCGCCATAACGTCCGCCGAATAAATTCACAATTGGTTGGTTGCAAGCCTGGCCGAGAATATCCCAACAAGCCATATCGAGCGCCGACTTGACGTAAGGATGCCCGCGCAATGCTTGATCCATCGCACGGTTAATCAATCCGAGTTGCGTCGGATCAAGTCCGATGAGTTGCGGCGCAATCTCGGCGATGCCAGTACGCGCGCCTGCCGCATAAGCAGGCAGATAAGCTGGGCCGAGCGGACAGACTTCGCCCCAGCCCGTGATGCCCGCGTCGGTTTTTATTTCCACCACCGTCGAATCAAATACCTCAACGCTTCTGCCGCCAGACCATTTATAACTGCCTTCGTGCAACGGCAACTCCACACGATATATATTGACTCCGGTAATTTTCATCCGCACTTTCTCCAAGTTGAATAGTTTCAAGCTACTGCTCTGGCCACTCTTTGAATGCTGGTCAGCGTTTGCTGAATCGTGCATCCATTAGCATCCAGGTGTTCGGATCAAGCTCGACCGCCGTCGGTTCTTTCTCCGCCGCGAATTCAAAACGCTGTTGTTTCTGTGTGAAGTCAATCTTTTCGATTTTCGTTGCGCCGTCAATCGTGACGCCGATTTCGAGCGGCAGGCGATAGGCTTCGCCCGCTTGGGTTTGCGCGAGTTCGATCACGATGCGTTTGGTAGCCGCGTCATAGCGCCAGCCGCCTTCGATCATCGGCGAACCCGCGCGCGCGAGCCATTGTTGAAAGAACGCAGATAATTCCAAGCCCGAATGCTCTTCCATCACATGGCGAAAGTCTGCGGTCGTGGCGCTGCTGTTGCGATAGCGTTGATAGTAATCACATATGCCCGCCCAGAATTTTTCCGTACCCATCTCGTGACGCAGCATATGCAACGTCCAGCCACCTTTCTGGTAAATGATGCGGTTCAACACCTTGCTCATATCCGCCAGATTGTTATGCAACACGGCAACGCCGGGCAGTTGTTTTTCCAAGGTAAAGACCTGCGTGCGGCTGCGTTTCAAGCCAGCCACGAAAGCATCACGTCCGTCGTAATGCTCCGCCACGAGCAAGGTGAAGTAAGTGGCGAAGCCTTCGCTCAACCACACGTCGTCCCAATCTTTTTCGGTGATCGAATTGCCGAACCATTGATGCGCAATCTCGTGCGCAATCAAGCCCGTGTCGGGACGTTCGAGAATTGATTTCTCGCCATAAAAAATTGCACTGGCGTGTTCAGTGCCGCCACCGAATCCGGCGGCTTCGACGTTGGCGAGTTTTTCGTAAGAGTAAGGGCCGATGTGTTCGCTGAAAAATTCCATCGCCTGCCGCGACTTGGTTTCAAACCACGCGGGGCCGCTGGTTCGTTCCTGATGATAGACCCAGGTTTGATGCGGTACGCCTTTGACCAGGCCGTCGTGATGCACGGCGAATTGCGCTACGCCAATCGCGTTCAGCCACGAAGCAATCGGCACTGACTGCTTCCAATGCGTGAGCCGTTGCCCATCGCCCAGATCGGTTTCTTCCTGCAACAAGCCGTTGGCTACGACCTGGTATTTGACGGGCGCGATGATGATGAATTCGCTCGTTGCCTTGTCATAAGGATGGTCAATCATCGGCAACCATTGGCGCGCATTGTTCGGCCAGTTCTCGCTGAAAAATACGCGCTCGCCAAATTTGTTTTTGAGCATGCGCAAACCATTCGCCGGTACGCCGCGATAGCGCACGGTAATTTGTTTGCGTTCGCCGGATTTGGCGGGCGCGCTGAGCATAATGCGCAACCGATCAGCTTCGTGCGTGAAGCGCAGCGGTGTTGCGCCCCCCGTTACCGTTGATACCGCCGATACGCTCATCCCCTTGCCGCCCTGCGCTGATGCCAGATCAAGCGTGACATCGTTTAGGTCATCGCGGGTGAATCGCAAATCAATCGTAGCTTCACCGACGATTTCATCGGTGTCGTCGTTGAGCGTCAGGCGAAAGACGTAATGCGACACGTCAACGCCAGCTTGTCGCGGATAGGTGTCTGCATTTGTGAACAGGACAAGCCAACTCAGACTGAAGCATAACCAGCAGCATCTGATGACAAGCGTTGACCAACCAAGACTCGGAAACATGGTGCTTGAACTCCTTTTATTTCGTTGTGGTGGCCGAGCATAGCAGAGCGAGGAACGCTTAACGATCCGACGATGAATACGTGGATGAAAACGTGGCACGGGCTGGCAGCCCGTGCCACTGCGACAGTGTGAGCTGGTGTGCTTACAACGAACGCAAAAATCGCATCAGTTGCGCGCGCTGTTGTTCATTCAACAAACGATAGCGGTTGATGACTGAACCGGCTTCGCCGCGATGGCGCGTAATGGCTTCTTCGTATGTCAGAGCCGAACCGTCGTGCAACAGGCGGTAACGCGTGCGCAAGCCCCACAATGGCGGCGTACGCAACTTGTTTGCCGTCGTGCGGTCGCCGTTCTGCACTATGCCGTCGCCCGTGCCTACGTCGTGCAACAGGTAATCGCCGTAAGGATGAATCACTCTGTTGCCGAGCGCCGGCGGTACGACGAAGTTGCCGCCGTTGAACGAAGTGCCCGGCGGCGCGGTTTGAATCGTCGGCGTATGACAAATCGCACAACCGATCACGTTGAACACCTGCGCCCCGGCGCGCGCCTCAGCCGTATTCGCCAATGCCACATCGCGCGCGGGAGCTTTGGTTGCACGCATGAATTGCGCGAACAGATTCACTTCGCCTTCTGCATCTTCCGGGTCGGCTACTTGATCGAAAGCCGCCACCGAACGTCCGAGCGAAGTGTTTTCGGTCGGCGCGAGAAAACTGGTGATGCCCATCTCGTTGAGATAAGCGTCCACTGAAAACGACAGCAAACTGGCGTGTTGATTCTTCCAGCCGAAACGGCCTACGCGCGTTTGGCCGGGCGCTTCGAGCAAAGGCACTTGAATGACTTGCCCGGCGATTTCGCCGCGCGTCTCGCGGGCTTGGCGGCGCGCGATTTCAATCAGCGTTTCGTCGGCGATGGCTTCAACGTAACCGTCGCCTAACGTAGAAAGCGACATCCGCAGCGTGCGAATGTTTTCGCCGTTGGGTACGTACTCTTGCACCGACGGATCAATCGCGCGGTCGTGAATGAGCGAACCGCCGGGCGCGGCGACGAAATTGCCTTGTGCGTCGCGGTGTCCGGCGCGCATGACGGCGATCTGACTGGCTGCGCCCGTGACGGGATTCTGATGGCATTCGATGCAGCCTTGCGCGTTATAAACCGGCCCCAGTCCTTCTTCGGCGGTTTCGCGTTCTTCAAAGACTTCGCGGTCGTGATCGAACGTCGCCTGATCACTCATCCCGTTGGTTTTGTTGTCAAAGCCGGTTGGGGCTTCGGTGACTTGCGGTTGCTGGCCGATGACGCGCGACCAATAGGCCGTCGGCAACAACGACAGCGCCGCGAATAATGCGAGCGTGATGATTTTGATGCGTCTCATCATTGAGGTTTCTCCTTTTGATAAGCAGGTTGAATGAATTGTGATGCAGTCTGTGTGTCGGGGCTTGATGAATGGTGTATGGGATGCGGTGCCGCGCGCGCGCAGGGCATCGGCACGCGGCACAAGGGAATCAGCGAACGCGGCGGACTATATGCGCAATCACCGAAGCTGTGTGTAAACCCTGGGTAAACAGAAAGGAGCTTTGTAAAAAGGAAGTAAAGCCTGAGAACACAGGCGTTCTCGCCTGCGGTAAAGAAAGCGGCGCGGCTTTCACCTCAAATAAAAAGTTCTGCCGAGACGTTGAAGAACGCCGCCAGCGCCTTCGCCTGATTCTTGCTGATGGGACGCACGTCGTTGATGGCCTCTGAAGCGCGTCCGCTCGAATTGCCGAACAGATGCACGATGTCTTTTTGTTGCAGGTCGCGCGCTTCCATCATGAATTTCAGGACTTCGTGCGGCGGTGCATCGTCGAAGTTGTAATGCTCTTCGTCGTATTGCTCGGTTAAGAGCGACAGCAGATCAAGCAGTTGTTCTTGCTCCGCTGTAGCGCCATCACCTTTGTCTACCAGCGCATCAATGACTTTGGTGATGCGGTCGTATTCTTTTTCGGTACGAACAACGGTTGGCAATGTACGCCGCAGTAATTCGCGGTATTGCTCTACGTTAAAGGCTACTCTGGTTTTAGTTTTTGCTCTTGCAGTTGCTGTCATAATTACCTCGCTTCAGTAAATCATTAGAGTTGTTGCGACATTTAGAATCAACGACTTAGCGCCCGGGCAAGGGAGCCGCTTAAAATCAGCCATTCTCAATTCACCATTCTCAATTCTCAGACAGAGGCAATGTTGGCAAGGGTTTCACT
>JABFSD010001137.1 GCA_013140935.1 Acidobacteriota bacterium | reverse complement strand
GTCCCTACAAACTCAGAGGCGCATTGAAAAGGCACGGAGGAGACGAGGCTTCCGTGCCTTTTTTTGTGTGGCGACGGGCTAACACCTGGCACTCGCAATTGTATGAAGACCAGTCTGATGACTGTGACGGTCTGTACGGAAAACTTTCATACGCATTTTCCCTTACGACCTGCAAGACACATCTAACTCAAACAAAATAAACAGCTTGGATTACGCAAGCGAGCGTCTTGGACGATGGCACGTTCATTGCACTCTCGCGCACGTCCCGAAAGCGCAAATCAAGCAGGCAAGTCTGACATCCCCGCGAAAGGCTTCCCCAGAAACTGGCTCTTCCCCCTCAAGCGAGTAACCCGCGATGTCGAAAAAAATTTTAGTGGTCGAAGACGACGTGACGATGCGTGAGACGCTGACGGCTTTGTTGCGTCGTGAAGGCTTTGAAGTCGTGACCGCCTGCGATGGGCTGGAAGGTTTCACGCAAGCTCAGATTCACACGCCTGATCTGGTGATTACCGATTTGAACATGCCGCTGCTCGACGGCGTAGCTCTCGCCCGCAAGTTGCGCGATGAAACCGCGTTGGCGAAATCGCCGATTCTCGCGTTGAGCGCCAACCTGAGCGATTACAACTTGCCCGAACGCATGAACTCAGGCATCACGCGCTTTTACGACAAGGCCGGTCACGACGGAGCGAGCTTGCTTTCAACCGTGCGCAACCTGTTGGACGCGCCGCCATCAGTCGGTTTCGCCTAAGTCGTAAAATTCAGGATGCACAAACGGCAGCAAGGCAAACGTCACTCCTTGCAGGTAAAGTTGCAACCGATCAATCCGTCCATCTGAAAGCAGGCCGATCGCGCCTGCTTTTTGTTTTGAATTCGACGCGCCGAAAAACCGATCATCGGCTTCACCCAATTCCAAACCTTGCCGAACCAAAGCTGCCACGCCTTCGGGCAACATAAAACGTCCCGATTGGCCTTTGCCCGTGCGACCTTGACGATCTACGACGACCATCCATGCGTAAGCCCACATGCCTTGCGGTGAATCGAAGACGCCGCCTTCAAGACCTACGCCATGCGTAGCGTCGGGCGTTTGCGCGAGCGCCTGCTGTGCGCGATTGCGTGCGCCCGCGAACATCTCTTCATCCGACATCGGTTGATCGCTGACTTGCGAATCGGTATTGACGCCAATGGTTTGCGCGGCGGGCCAGAACTGACGCACGGCCTGCGTCACGCAATTGACTTTGACGGGATTGGTCGAGCCGACCGCGAAAAAAAATGGATGGGGCATTGCGAGCTAGGCCGCGAATTCAGCCTGTATGCGTTTGATGAGGTCCTGATATGCAACCTCGTGGTTAGGTTTCTGGCGCAAGAGCGTCCGCAGACTCGATTCTGCGTAATCACGATAGGCTTGAAATTCAGGGCGATTGGTTTGTGTAACAACCAGAATGCGCGCGTAATCGTCCATCAGTCGTTGCATATAGTTTTGAATTTCCGCGAGCAAGGCTTTACCGGTTTCCCCGCCACGTTGTTCTTGAGATAAGTCTCCATATTTCTTACTGGCCCGCGCATAAAATTCGTTGTTCGCATTGGTGCGAAGGTAATAGTTCAAAGGGTCTTTCCAACCCAAATTGTTATCGCCTTTCACCGCAATTGCTCGCGCCAGATAGATCAAAGCCAGATCAGGATTCCGATCTTTATTCAGAGCGCAATATCCCAAAAACTGATTCCCTGAAGAGAGAATGCTGCGCCGGTAAGTACTCCATTCAGCTTGAGACAATTGCCGACCGATCGTTTCAACTGGCGCAAAGACACGAAACGCCCTTTCTAAATAGCCTTTCACCAAGTCTACGGTTTTGACGTCGCGCAACTCATCCGCCATCGCAAAGCCTATTCCGGCCAGCGTAATCTGCGCCAGCACGTAAGGCATGTGCATCAGCGGTTCACCCGCTAAAAATAACTGGTTGAGCTTGGCGACGTTCGGAGCAGCGCCGTAATAATCTTTCAACGCCTTTTGAAAGTCCTGCCAACAACGATCCTGTCCATACCTGATGACGAACTTGCTGGCGGTCACGAAGTAAGAGCTGTCAGGGAAATTCAGAATCAGCAGCTTCGAAAAATTTTCGCACGTCAACGTATCTTTGTCGGTGTAACAGGCCGTATACCAAACCCTCTCGATATGCGGTTGTGGAGCGTTGCGCCATTCCGCCAGCCAGTTGGCGTCGGCGCGCACGGGCGCCGCGAGCAAGGCACGTTCAGATTCTTTCAGTCTTCTTTCCCATTCTTCCGTGTCATAGACAACTTCTTTGGTCGCGGCTTCCGGTTCAGGCGTATTGACCGCAGGTGCTTTTTCAGCAGGTTTAAGTGGTGGCGGAGTTTTATGAATGACTGGTTCGACAGGCGGCGCTGCAGCAATGACCGCCTCTGACATTGAGGGCGGCGGCATCGTGGCAAGGGAACAGGAAGTCACCGGCTCACTTACCGGCTTGCGTGTTTTCTTGACGATGCGCGCTTTTTTGCTTTTGGCGGTTCGCCGTTTGGGCGCGGCGTCCGTCGAAAGAGTGGCGAAGACAACTACGATCAACAAGCTGATGCTGCTGCACAAAAGACGCGAACGAAACAATGATGTGATTCTCACGGCTCACCTCCTGAAACGAATTTCAATCAAACGAGAAGCGAAACTTGAAGGGAACGTACGCACGCTAACATAGCTTTTCAGCGAGCGACAAGACGTTTGCAACTTCGGCGCGAATGCGATGAGATGCGCGTCGTTTTTATGCCGAACGATTTACGCACCATCGCTTCACAGCTTTTCCATCAGACGCTGCGCGCCATTGACGTAGCTGCCGTCGTCCGCCAAAACCTTTCCCTCGAAGGCAATCAGTTACGCATCGCCGATGAATCGCTTGCGCTCAACGAATTCAAACGCATCGTCGTCATCGCGCTCGGCAAAGCCAGCGTACCAATGGCACGCGCAGCGGAAGAAGCGTTGGGCGAACGCCTCACTGATGGCTTAGTCGTAACCAACGCCGTGTTAGGCGCTCCGCCGCGACGAATGCCTTGCGTATTCGGCAGCCATCCGTTGCCCAATCGCGGCAGCGTGACGGCGGCGGAAACAGCGTTGCGTTTGTTACGCGAAAACGACGCTGCCGATACATTGGTGATCTTTCTGATTTCGGGCGGCGGTTCGGCGATGTTTGAAAAGCCGATTGACGCGCGCCTCACGCTCGCCGACTTGCAAGCCGTCAATCGTGTATTGGTCAATTGCGGTGCGGTCATCGGCGAGATGAATGTCGTGCGGCGTTATCTCTCGGCAGTCAAAGGCGGCAGATTGGCAGCGGCGGCACAGCATGTGCGACAGGTTTCGTTGTATATCTCCGACGTGAACGCAGACGATCTTTCGACGGTGTCGTCGGGGCCGACATTGGCGAGTGCGATTCCGCGCACGGCGTTTGAAAAGATCGTCGCTCGGTATGATTTGAGAAACCAGTTCCCTGCTCACGTAGCCGCGCTGTTAAACGAATTGCCTGATTTGCCGCAACCGACGGCAACGAGTCGCGCTACGCATCACTTGTTGCTCGACAATCGGCGCGCGTTGCAAGCAATGAAACAATTCGCCGAAAACCAGTTCAACGCCATCGTAGAAATTGCCGAAGACCTGGTCGAAGGCGAAGTGCAAGCGACGGCGCAGCTTCATCTCGAACGCCTTGCGGCCTTGCGCCACCGGCATCCGGGGCGATTGGTCGCGTTGCTGTCAGGCGGCGAAGTGATTTGTCCGGTGCGCGGCGATGGGCAGGGCGGACGCAATCAGGAATTCGTCTTGCGCGCGGCGCAGTTGCTGAATGCCGCCCATGAAACGAACGTCGTCGTATTGAGTGCGGGTACGGATGGCATTGACGGGCACAGTCCGGCGAACGGCGCGGTGGCTGATGCGATGACGATTCAGCGCGGCTTGAACGCAGGAATGAATGCTGCTGACTTTTTGCAACGCAGCGATTCATTCACGTTCCTGCATAAGCTGGGGGCTACGATCATCACGGGGCCGACTGGCAATAACGTGCGTGATATTCGATTGTGGCTAGCGAATTAGCTGTGGCACAAGATGCCATCTTGTGCCACTGGGAAAAATCAATCTGTGAGGTGTTTGCTTGTTTCGAGTTGTATTGTCGCTCGTAGTAATGGCGCTCTGGTTTCCCCTGCCAGTCTTCGGCCAAAAATCCAAATCCCGTCCGGTATTAAAGCCGACTCCGATCAAACGCATGACGTTTGCGGCGGCGCAAAAACTGATCGAAGGCGTAACCGAAGGCAATCTGCAAAAACAGATGACGCGCGAGATCGTGACCTTCACGCTGACCAAACTCAGCGGCGGGCAAGTCATCGAGCTTTATTATTCCGTTACGCCGAACATCCCTTCGTCGAGAGTCAAAGTGACAACCGTGCCGGGTTACGGCGTATGGTATGAAAACGAAGCCGTTTATCAGGAAGCCAAACGTCCGCGCCACGCGCTGGAAGGTTTGCTGCCAGATACGACCGTGTTTATCGAACAAGTGCCGCAACTGGTCGCACGCCTGGAAACCCGGTTGCGCACTAAACTCGATTATTCGCGCGCGAGCTTGAAACGACTGGATTCGCTGGTCGCCCATACGCAAGGCGCATTGGCTCCGACCGAACTCAACGAACGGCTCTTTCAGGAAGTATTGGCGTATTACGGCGAAGTGTTGCGGCGCGCCTTGCCTTATGGCGAATGGAAGGCGACGACCGAAACTTACGGCAAGAACTATACGCATCAAGTGCCAGGGATGCGCTATCTGGCGAAGTCGGTCAATCTGTTCAAAGTGCTGAAACCGGGTACGAGTGTGATGAGCGCGTTTTACGATGAGAAAACGCGCGGCGCGAGCGTGACGACGGCTTTCGATAAAGATATAGCGGCGGCCCAATAAATAGGTTTTGGCGGAGGCGTGTGGGAGTCGAACCCGACCTGCCGTAACTATCGTTACGGCACAACGGTTTTGAAGACCCACTGAGAGCTAGAAAGACCTAAATAAACCCTTTGAAAACCACATAACCAAGACAGTGCTTGAGACACATTCAGATCGAAAGTGTCTCGCAATGTGTCTCAGGCGCTGGTTCTTCAAAGGGAACTATGAGTAAAGAACGCACGGGTTATGTCTACTCACGCGATGATAAATGGGTTGCCAGAGTTTCATACACTGACACTACCGGAATACGCCGCAGCATCAGAAGATCGTTTCAATCCAAAAGCGAAGCCAACAAAGGTCTTAAACAACTCGTCAAAGACTTAGACGAGAAGGGTACGCGCTTCGTCAACAATGAAAATCAGACCTTTGCCGATTTAGCTGACTATTACGAAGAGCATTATCTTGTTCCGCCTGTCTACATTGATAATCGTAAAGTTGCGGGTCTAAGAAATTATAAAGACCTGAAACGCCGTCTGAAGGTGCTAAGGGCGCACTTCGGCAAACGTAGACTTCGCCAATTGACTTATGGCGAGATCGAACAATTCAAGCGGAAATTTCTTGCCACTCCAACCCAAAAGGGTACAGCAAGAAGTTTAGCTGATACTCATCGTGTGCTGACGTTGTTGCGTTCAATGTTGAAAGTTGCTGAACGTGAAGACTGGATTACACGCAGTCCCTTTGGACGTGGCAAGCCGCTTGTCAGTATGAGCGACGAAAAACCGCGTGAGCGTGTTTTGAGTAGAGAGGAAGAGCAACGATTGCTGGCTTGTTGTGTAGGGCGCAAGGCTGCGCTGAAACCACTGTTGATTTGTGCTTTAGATACTGGAATGCGTAGAGGTGAGCTTATCAGTTTGAAATGGGAGAACGTTGATTTACAGAATCGCCTGATTCAAATCGAAGCGTTCAATACTAAGACAATGCGAGAACGAGCTGTTCCGATGTCAAACCGGCTCACGAATGAGTTGCAACAACTTTATGAGGCATCAAATGGTTCTGTTGATGAACTTGTGTTTAATAGTCGTGGTTGGATTCACAACCAATTAAAACGCGCTTGCAAGTTAGCAGGAATAGATGATTTCAGACTCCACGATTGCCGCCATACCTGTGCAACGCGATTGGTGCAAGGCGGGTTGCCATTGACTGAAGTGGCACGAATTTTAGGGCATACAACCATAGCAATGACATACCGGTATGCAAATGCAGACTCCACGACGTTATTTCGAGCGGTTGCTATTTTGGATGGTTATTTCGCTCAGGCTGAACCTTATGTGGAGATGAGGTCAACGATGATAAACTGACGGTATTGAATTTCGGCTCACCTAACTCAAGTCCGATCAACTTGGGGACAGTTGCGAATCCTTAACGTGATTGGTGAGCCGACTTTTCAAGAAGACTTGACGGAGTAGTTATGCCAAGCAAAAAAAAAATCAATGAAGTCACTGGTCGTGAAACGAACACAGGGTGTTGAACATATAATCAAAAATCAAATGGACTATGCGAGAAAAAAGTATGGCAACAAGTATTTTGACATCAGCATTGATGAGAATTATAGAGGACGTTTTAACGCTTCAGCCCCTCTAATCCGAATGGTTAATTTAATTAAGGACATTTTTTCATCAGAACCTAATTTTGATGAGCGTGTGGATTATTACTATAAAAGAGCCGAAGAGTTATTTGTAGAAAAATTAGGTTCTACGCTTCAAGAAGAGTTGAATCGTTTGGTCAAGACTTGTGTCAAAGATGCAATTAGAGATTCTGGCTTTAGTGAAGATGTTTTACAAAGATTCAATAGAGCTATGGATGATGAGGCTGTTTTAGAT
>JABFSD010001207.1 GCA_013140935.1 Acidobacteriota bacterium | reverse complement strand
GCTGACGCTTGCACCGTGCCGCATTTCAGCGCCCCCGCCGAATTTAGCGCTGGCGCGCATCCAGACAATTTCGTTACCCAGGATTTCAATGGCGATGGGAAACTCGACATTGCCACGACCAGCGGATTCGGGTTCGATGGCAACACGCCCGATGTCAATAATGTGCGAGTGTTGTTTGGCGATGGTCGAGGCGGCGTGAGTGGTTTTGTGGAATTGCCGACGGCGCAAAGCCCCTCTGGCATAACGAGCGGCGATTTTAATGGCGATGGCAAACCTGATTTGGCAGTGGCGGGCTTCGGATATTCTGGCGATGGCGGCAGACCCGGAGGCATTTCTATTCACCTCAATCAGGGAGCAGGGCAATTTCAGCCTGCTACTGCGGTAGACGTAGGAGGCCGTTTCTTGTTGTCAATTGTGGCTGGCGATTTTAATGGGGACGGCAAACTTGATTTGGCCGCCGCCAATAACGGCGGTCTCAGGAATCGCGGCGATTACCCGGTCGTTTTTGGAGACGGCCAAGGCCGGTTCAGCGGTTTAAGAGTGCTGGGCAGCGGCGATTTCCCTTACACCGTCGTGGCCGGCGACTTTAACGGAGACGGCAAAACAGACTTGGCCGGCAGCGGTTATCCGTTCAACACGAATGCCTACGTGGCGGTTTTTCTGCAAAACAACGGCAATTTAGTGAGTGCCGCCGGCGCCACCGTGGGCAGGTTTCCACGGCGCATGATGACGGGAGATTTCAATGCAGACGCCAAACTCGACTTGGTCTTTGCCGATCACACAGATGGCAAATTTTATTTCTTGCCGGGCAATGGCGCGGGCGGGTTTGGCACCTCGTGGAGCTATCCGTTCAAGAACTTCCTGAATGCGGGAGCGGTGGCGGATTTCAATCAGGACGGTAAACTGGATGTCGCCGTGTCAAAGGGTAACGCGCCTGGCTCAGTTGTCATCATGTCAGGCAATGGACGAGGCGAGTTCACCGAAGGCCACACGTATGGCGGCATGGCGGGGAGCGGCCATCTAGTGGCAGCGGATTTCAACCAGGACATGCGCCCCGACTTGCTGGTCGCCCACATCTTCGCGCATCGCATTTCCTACCTTGAAAATTTAGGTGACGGGGCCTTCAAAGGCGCACGCATCTACCAAGCCGATTCGGACGCAGAGGCTGCCGCCATTGGCGATTTCACGGGCGATGGGAAAAATGATTTAGTCGTAGGCTCGGTTACGGTGGGCAGTGAAAAAGGAATCGTCTTGCATCCCACCACAGCGCAAAACAGTTTGGGCGCTCCGGTTTTTTTTGCCGTGCCAGAAAACATTCAGTCCTTGTCCGGGATGGATTTGAATCTTGACGGCAAGCTCGATCTGGTTGTGCAAACCGAACAGGGAACGATCAAGGTTTTTCTGAACGATGGTAACGGCAGCCTGAGCGCACCGACCGTGTTTACCGCTTCGCTGACCGCAGGCTCGCATCATAGCGGAGATTTCAATGGGGACGGACGCCCGGATTTGATCGGGGTGGCCGGACGCGAGGTGGTGTTGTATCTCGCCCGCGCCGAAGGCGGTTTTGGTGAACCGCAAAGAGTGACAGTCGGAACAGAACTTACAGATTTGACGCTGGGCGATTTTAACGGCGACAGCAAGCCGGATGTAGCCGTGACAGATAGCGGATTATCACGCGGCGCGACGATGGGACAGTGTTATGTCCTGCTCGGCAATGGCACAGGCGGTTTCGCTCCTTATGTCGGCTACGCCGTTAGAGGCCGGTCATACGGCATAGAATCCAGCGATTTGACCGGAGACGGCAAACTCGATTTAGTCGTTGCCAGTATTCCTGACATCACTTCAAGCAATTACGAAACTCCCTCCAGCCTCGTGTCCGTGCTGAATGGAAACGGGAATGGAATTTTTGCCGCCGCCAGAGAGCGGGATGGTGGTGTCGGCTTGGGTAAGGTCGTCATCGCCGACTTTAATCGGGATGGAAAACCGGATGTCGCTGGCACCCGTTACTATGATCGCGTGAGTAGGGACTTCGCCGTTTTCGCCAACGATGGACAAGGCGCTCTCCTCGCGCCAGTGAGTTTTAGCGTGGGCGATTCCCCCTTTCGTGCCGCTGTCGGTGATTTGAACGGCGACCAGCGCCCTGATGTAGCCATCGCCAACAGAGACGGTGCCATCATTTTCCTCAACGCAGCTTGCGGTGGCACCGTAGCCAACACCGCTCCGACCATCACGGCCGCCGCCGCGCTCGTTCGTCAACAGGGCAGTGGCGGAACGGTTGTTACGATTGCGACAGTAAGTGACGCAGAGACCGCTGTCGGCAGCCTCGTATTGACTGCGACGACCGTTCCCACTGGCATCACGCTCAACAACATTACTAATACGAACGGCACGATCACGGCCAATGTCACCGCCGGATGCAATGCCGCCTCTGGCGCGAATATCGTGGTCTTGGCTGTAAGCGATGGCACGGCAACAACTACTGCCAATCTGACCGTGAACGTCACGGCGAATACACCACCTGCGTTGGGCGCTTATCCTGCCACGAGCATAGCTCTCAACGGCAATGCAACCATCACACCCGCTGCACCGCCGAGTGATAACGGTTCGATTGCGAGTGTAACGGTAACGGCACCGGGCATCGTTCCCTTTTTGGGTACGGCAACGGTCAACGCGACAACGGGCGTAGTCACGGTGACCAATGCACGTCCGGCGGGCGGACATCCGTTGCTCGTCACGGTGACGGATAATTGCGGCGCACGCACGACGCAAACGATCAACCTGACGGTGACGTGTCCGACGATCACGATTGCTCCGGCGACATTGCCGAATGGTTCGCTGGGCGCGGCTTACAACCAAACGCTCACCGCCAGCGGAGGCGCGACGCCTTACACGTTCAGCGTGATGGGCGGTGCCTTGCCAAACGGCTTGGCGTTGAGCGGCAGCGGCGCGTTGAGCGGTACGGCGAGTGCCAGCGGCAGCTTTACGTTCACGGTGAAAGCGACCGATGCCAACGGCTGCACGGCGACGCGCGATTACACGCTGGTGATCGGCAGTTGTCCAGCGATCACGATCAATCCGGCGACATTACCCAACGTAACGATAGGTGTGGCGTATAACCAAACGCTCACGGCCACCGGCGGTACATCACCCTATTCATTCAGCTTAATGACTGGCTCGCTACCAACCAGTTTGACGCTCAACAGCAACGGCACGCTTTCCGGCACAGTGGGGCTGGGTGCGCCAAGTTATCCGCCGACTATCAATTTCACGGCTAAGGCCACCGATGCAAATGGATGCAGCGGCACACGTGATTACATCGTCGCGTTAGGCAATCCGACGCC
Organism: Acidobacteriota bacterium; assembly: GCA_013140935.1. GTDB lineage: Bacteria > Acidobacteriota > Blastocatellia > RBC074 > RBC074 > JACPYM01. The sequence continues at coordinate 3,456 of JABFSD010001207.1, read as the reverse complement.
AAACTTGATTTCGCTCAATCCGTCTTCGGCAACGGCGGGCGGACCGGGCTTCGCTTTGCTGGTGAACGGAACCAATTTCATCAACGGCGCTTCGGTGCTGTGGAATCAAAGCGTGCGTTCAGCCACGTTTATCAATTCGACGCAACTGCGCGTAGACATTCCCGCCAGCGACATCGCGGCGGCGGGTACGGCACAAGTCACAGTGAACAATCCTTCGCCCGGCGGCGGCATCTCTAATGAATTGACCTTCACCATCGCGCCCAACACTACGGCGCGTTATGAAGGCGATGTCTTCCCGCGCGGCACGGGTGACGGGCGCGTCAACAGCCTCGACGTAGCTCAGATGGTGCGCTTCCTCTTACGGCTCGGTTCTCCCGCGCCGGACGGCGAATTCCAACGCGCCGACACTGCGCCCAAAGCCTCGAAAGGCGACCGCCGCATCACGATGGCTGACGTAGTGCAAGTGCAACGTTACGCCGCCGGACTTGATCCTTTAGTCGAAACCGGTGGGCCATCCAGCTTGAACTTGCAAGACGAACCGTTGGCGGAAACCGAAGCGTTGGCGTTGTTGCAAGCGGGTTCATTGACGGTGACGGCAGGCAATTTCACGCGCGGGCAAATCGGTACGGTGGCAATCAACGCCAACGCACTCGGCAGCGAAAGCGCGGTGAGCTTCACGTTGAATTACGACATCGCCAAGCTGAGCTTTCTCGACGCGATAAAGGCCGCTTCCCTGCCCGCGAATTTGAGCGGCGCGGAAGTTTTCGTCAACGACACCGAACCTGGCAAAGTCGCTGTCGTGATGTTGCTGCCCGCCGGACAAACGCTGCCCGCCGGAGTGACGACGATTCTCAACTTGCGCTTCCTGCCCAATGGCGGCGCGGGTGTGGTGAATGCGGCGTTCACGTTCACTGATGAAATCATCGCGCGCGAAGCCACCGACGCGGCGGCGACGACGCAACAACCGCTGACGACGACCAACGGCAACAATGCCATCAGCGGCAATGCGCCCGCCATCGTTTCGGCGGCGAGTTTCGCGGGCGGGGCCAGCGTGACGACCGATTCCATCGCGGCGATCTTCGGCGTGAACATGGCTACGTCAGTCGCGGTGAGCCGCACCGTACCGCTGCCGACTGAATTGGCGGGAACGACGGTGACGTTGACCGACAGCGCGAATAAGCAATTCGCCGTTCCGCTGTTCTTTGTGTCCGCCGGACAAATCAACTGTCTGATTCCGGCGGGCGTGGCGGCGGGCGCGACCACGTTCACGATTCGCAACGGCAACGGCGAAACGACGACGGGCTTGTTGCGCATCACCGAGGTCAATCCCGGCTCATTCACGGTCGCAGGCAACGGACGCGGACTCGCCGCCGCGCAAATCTTGCGCGTGTTGGCCGACGGCTCCATCCGTTATGAAAACGTAGCCCGCTTCGACACGGCAACGAATCAATATGTGCCAGTGCCGATTGACCTGAGCAATGCGAACGAACCGGTCTTCCTCGTGCTTTACGGCACGGGCTTGCGCGGACGTTCCGACCTAGCTGAGGTAGTAGCTACGTTGGGCGGCAGCATCAATGCCGAAGTGCTTTACGCGGGCGCGCAAGGCGGATTGGCCGGACTCGATCAAATAAACTTACGCCTGCCGCGCGGTTTGGCAGGGCGCGGCGACGTAGACATCGCGCTTACTGTGGACGGAAGAGCAGCTAACCCTGTCCAAGTCAACGTCAAGTAGCTGCTGAAGCAGGCGGCGCTCTTTGCGAGTAGAACGCCGCCTGCTCAGCCATTATCCGCTCAAGTTACTCGCCCGCAATTTCCCTGATGCCAAAAGTTTAGATACTCCCTACGGGATTTTTGAAGTGACTGCTGCGTTGTAAGTTAGCAGTTCTCGGAGCGTCCAACGGTGGTCGCTCAGACCCGCTGCTTGCGCAGGGGTTTTTCCTTTCAAAGTCCCAGGCGGGCGGCACAGATTGTCGTACCCCTTGAAAAATAACGTTTGCGTTTCGAGCGCGGTCCGACACTTGGCGAAACTGCGCGTCTTGCGGTGCAAGGGCACGATGTGTTGGCGAATTGTACCGTTGAGCCGTTCCAGTAGCGTCGTCGAGATTTGTGATAACGGAATCAACTCCGCGACGCCAAAGACGACGCGCCGCGTCACCGCGATCAACCGACGGCCGACGCGCTCTTTCACCACTTGTCCGTAGCGCAGTCGCGGGTCAGGTACGACCTGCGGTGCTTTCGGACGCCCGCGCCGTTTGGGGTGAATGAAATGAATGACGACAGCAAAGACCAAGACCTGCGCCGTTACGTAAGGTGCCCAACCGTCGCTCGACCAGAGCGGCCAGCAAGCCGGGGCCAGGCGTTGCGCCGCGTCTTCGACCAGCTTGGTAGCAGACTCTTCGGTACGCGGCCCGACGACGACGGCGAGCCACAAACGGGATTCGCGCGCCATCGCGCAATGCGTCCAATGTTGACCCACTTCTGCGGGATCGCCCGCCGCTTCGTCCGGATGTTTCGCCCCCGCAAAGCTGTAGAGTTCATCCCACTCGATGTTTTCTGTCGTCACGTGGGTGATGACTTTTTGGTCTGCGGCTTGGGCTTGCAACGCCGCCCGTGCGACCCAGCGCTGCACCGTTGTCGGATGCACTTGCTCGATGCGCGCGACGGCTTCGGGACACAGCCCTTCGATCCCTTGATGCAAAGCGCGCCGGACTTTTTCCTCCGGCGTCTTCAGGTCGTAGAACGCCGTACCGAAGCGGTCACAAAACGTCTTACGGCAGTCGCGGCAACGTAAGACCCGGACCTCTTGCCCGCTCTTGAGCGTGTAACGACGCTGGTAGGCTAGACGCCGGGCATCTGCTTCGCATCGCGGGCAATGTCCGGTAAGGGGTAGGGTTTGGATCATAGCAATCCTTTTACCCCTTACTGCTCAATCATTTCAAAAATCCTCTAGAGAGTATCTTGGCGGAGACCTCGGCGGTTATTACACGATCTTTTGGGAAACCGAACCGATCAAGAAAGGAGGCCATAGCGTGAAGCTAAAAGGCAAGACGCTGATGCTCTCGCCCGCGCATTACCGCTTGCAGGTGCAAATTTCCGTAGACGGCGGGCCTTACACAAATTTCGGCAGCCCATGGTTTAGAAAAGCAGAGGTGAAATAAATATGCGAGGCGAACGAGTAGCAAAAGATATTGACGAATATATTGCGAGCTTTCCGACCGATGTGCGTGCGAAGCTCGAAAAGATCAGAGCGACGATTAGCAAGGCCGCGCCGAAAGCTGAGGAAGTAATTAAGTTTGCCAGCAAAATCATTCCGGTGTTTTGGTTTCAAAATCGTAACTGCTCACGGGTTAAGTCCTTTGTTTTCAACACTGGAATAACTCAATCTCAATAAACAAGTGGCATTGTTGTGAATAAGCAAAAATACAGCAACAGCATCTTGTAGTTTCTTACAATAGG